>NZ_JBVVQX010000020.1:0-106490 GCF_055811675.1 Mesorhizobium sp. WSM4808 | reverse complement strand
GGTGGGGGGGGGGGTGGGGGGGGACTCGACCGGGTTTCTCCTGAAGCGCCTCGCATTTACGCGGCGCGCTTGAGCTCTGTTCTAGCGGACGCTGGCGACCGCGTCGGAGCGGCCGTCATTGATCGTCACCCAAACGCCGGAATTCTGGTCCGACTGGCGCTTGAGATAGGTGTAGTCGGTGTCCGTCCAGGACAGGACTTTGGTTTCCAGATTGTCGAGGATGAATTCTCCAAGGCTCGTGCGCACGGTCAGCACCGCGTGGCCGTCGCCATTCGGCTGGCGCGCCACCGTCATCAGCAGATTGCCGGCGGGGACGCCGGCATCCATCAACTCGCGGCGCTTTTCCAGCGCGTAGTCCTCGCAATCGCCATAGCCATTGGCCGGATAGGCCCAATATTCCTCGACACCGTAGTTTTCCATGTCGGTGCGTGGCTTGATGCGGGTGTTGACCGAATTGTTGATCTTGACGATCGTCGCCCACAGTTTGCGGGTCAGTTCGACCGGCGCACCCTTCGGGGTCCGTTCGCTGCATTCGCCAGGACTGCGCTGGCAGAACTCATAATGGCCAACAGGCTGGGTGGTGCGTCCGCCGGTGTGCATATAGGCCGGTCCCGCGGCATATGCTGATCCCCAAGCGGAAAGCTGCATCGCCATTGCCACCAGCAACAGCTTGCCCCTCGTTTTCTTCATTGTTGTAGTCTCCCCGTTCGAAGGAGACATTGCCACATGCGGATTTATTTGACGCAAAAGCTCGAAGTAGATATTGAGTAAAACTCCAGTAGAATAAACGTAAAATTTGAATCATTTCAGTATTAATTCGTTTGGATTTTGAGGCGCCAATCTCGACGCGCGGAGGGCTGCCAAGCCCCGCCAAGAGTGGCCTAAGCATGCAGCTCATGGCGTCGAAAACAAAAAACCGGCCACAAGGGCCGGTTTCCTGGAGTGTCGCTGTCTGCTCAGGTGCGTGGCGTGTTGAATTCGGAATCGAGCGTTTCGGGGCGCTGGATCACAGCGAATTCGATGGCGACGCCGTCCTCGAAATGACGCACGACCTGCCCGCGCATGGTGCCAAGCATAACCTGGATGCCAATCGCCGGCTTGACGTCGATCTCGACCGCGGCGCCGGAGAGCGAAAGGTCGATGATACGGCATTGGTACTGGCGGCCGTCGGTGAGCTGCAGCACGCTGGTCGGATTGCGCGGCGCGACGCGCTCGTGGCGGCGATCTTCCGGCAGGTCGAGTTCATGCTTGTTGGCGAGCCAGGTCAATTGCGCGGCCAGCTTGTCCTTCTTGCGATCCGACGCGATGACGGTCATCGCGAAACCGTCCTGTAAGGTGCGGGTGACGACACCTTCGATGCGGCCGATATGATCGATGTAGGCAATGATTTTTTCGCCGGGCATGCCGATGCGGTCGGTGCGAAACGCGACATTGCCCGGTGACATGTCGACGACCTGGCAGGGGTGTTCGGTGCGGTCTTCCAGCATGAAGCGTCCGTAGATTTTAACCCGGACGCGCTGAAAGTTACGCCTTTCAGCTTGGGACGGCGCATAGTCGACCGCCGCTGACCTCATGACTGCCTACACCCCGTTTGGCATCCCGCGCGCCGATGCGAGGAACTTCATCAGAGAAGTACAACAAAGCGGGTTAACAAAGGGAAAAAGCGGGCGCTCCAGGGGTTTCCTTTTTGCAGGTCGCGGTGCCAAAACAGCCGCGCAGTTTTGAGCGACGTGCATCAGGCCGCAAAGGGACTATTCCTCGCGCCCGCCATCGAACACGACGAGATGGCGGATGCGGCGCGCCCGGCCGAGTGCCGAGATCGTCTCGGGTGCTCCAAGTTCATCGGGAACGAGCGAGGGAACATCGATCGCCGGGCGATTGTTGAGAAGCTCCTTCTCCGGATCGATGACGCGTATCGAATCGATCAACGCATCGGTGATCGGATCGGCACCCAGCCAGAAGGGTTTCTCCACGGCACTGATGACGCCCAGGCAGCGCGGATTTTCGACGCCGCCGTCCAGCGGCAGGGCAAGCAGTTCGAACTTGTTGGAACGCCCGTTGCGGCTGAAACCCTCATAGCTGATGAGCACGACCGACTTCTGCTCGAAGACGCCATGGATCAGCCGCGAGACGAGCCGCTGATCCTTCTCGCGCCACAGCGATGGAAAGGAAAACCCCTTGAGTTCGCGGCCGTAGCAGGCGCAAAGCCTGGTGCCGGCCAGCCGGAATACGGCTTGCCCGCGCGTGTCCCGTTCCAGGATAAAGGTGTCGGCCAGCAGCGACTTGATGTCGGCCGGCTCGACCTCCGAACGCTTCGGGGCAGGACGTCCGTCACGCAGGCGATTCCAATATTGGAACAGCGTGATCGATCCATTCTGGTTCATGCTATGCTGCTCCGCGCATTCTGTCGTCTGATGTCCCATCGGTGAACAGAAGGGCGCCCTCCGATGACCTACATGCGTTGCGGAGCAGGAAGCGTGCCAGCGTCGTTAACACTTGTTCACGGGTCGGGGCCGTTAAGGTTAACAGGTGGTTTACGTTGCATCGAAGCGAGCCCCGTGGCACACAAAAACCACTCCAGAAGCGGTCGTTTCGCGACGATCGGCAGCACTTCAGTCAAGAGTTTTAGGGGAGCAGGGGGCTCGACCAGCCGTTCAAGGGAAACCTTGAACGGCTTCTTTTTTGATTCGCGCCGCGGCGATTCGCGGTTTGCGGTTCGGTCCGTGGTGATCTAGATGCTCGAACCCCGAATCCCGCAGAGTGCAATTTCAAATGAGTGAACCGGCATCTCCCTCGGAAGTCGACCCGGTCGAGGGCGCACCCGAACCGCGGCGCGAGCCGGTGTTCAACCTGCCGCCCGTCGTGCTGGCGGTGATCGGCATCTGCGTCGTCGTCTACCTGTTGCAGCAATATGTGTTGAGCGAATCCCAGCAGATGACATTGCTGTATGACGGGGCCTTCATCCCCGTTCTCTACACCGGGCAATACGGCTTCGACTGGTTCCTGTTTTCGCGGCCCTTCACCTATGCCTTCATGCATGGCGGCTTTGCCCACATCGCCATCAACATGGTGTGGCTCGCCGCGTTTGGTTCACCATTGGCAAACCGTCTGGGAACGCTGTGGTTCGCGCTGTTTTTTGCCGCAACCGGGTTGGCTTCGGTCGCGCTTTTCTGGGCGATGCATTCTTATGGTGAGGCGCCGCTGGTCGGGGCTTCCGGTGCAATATCGGGCATGATGGGGGCTGCGGCGCGTTTCGGCTTCCGCACCGACCGTTCGGCCGGCAAGGCCGCCTTCGCCGGCCCTGTGCTGCCGATCGCATTCGTATTGCGCCTGCGCGGTGTCGTGATCTTCCTCGCCATGTGGATGGTCATCAATCTCGCCACCGGCCTGCTCGGGTTTGCCCCAGGGGTAGATGGTCAGATCGCCTGGGAGGCTCATATTGGCGGCTTTGTCGCGGGCTTCTTCGGCCTGCGCTGGTTCGACAGGCGATGGCAGGCGCCCGAGTGGGAAACGACTGACCACCGCACTTGAAATGCAACCGATCACGGCGCACGATGTTCACTCTTACGTGAAGGCCGGTCAGGGCAGGAACCGGCAGGCAAAGCAGAGGAGGACGCCATGACGGTGAAGGCAATTCTCGAGAGAAAAGGCCATGACGTGTTGACGCTCGGGCCGAACGAAAAGCTGAGCGAAGCCATCCGCATCCTGGCAGAGCACAAGATCGGTGCGCTGGTCATCACCAATGGCGATCGCAAGATCGTCGGCATCCTGTCAGAGCGCGACATCGTCCGGGTTGTCGCCCGGGAAGGTGGAGCCGCGCTCGATATCGCGGTGCGTTCGGCGATGACGCCGAAGGTGAAGATCTGCAACGAAAATCACACCGTCAACGAGGTGATGGAGATTATGACCCGCGGCCGTTTCCGCCATCTGCCGGTGGAAAAGGACGGCATGCTCGATGGCATCGTGTCCATCGGCGACGTGGTCAAGCGCCGCATCGAGGATGTCGAGCGCGAGGCCGACCAGATCAGGGCCTATATCGCCACTGCCTGAACGGTGAGGCGAACCGCCGGCCGGAGAACCGACCGGCGGAACCGCGGGCTACCTGTTGTCGAGTTCGGAGCGGACGAGTGCGAGCCCGCGCCGGGTGATGCGGTAGGGGCCGCCTCCCGACGAAGAAACCGCCTTCTTCCGCTTCAGCTTTCGAAACAGGTCGAGATCGACGTCCGGATAGTGCCAGCCGTCGCGGTCAGGCATTTGACGGAGGCGATCCGCTTCTTGTCGTTCTTTTCGATTTCAATGCGTCCGCCCTGCGCGAGCAGGTGCAGGATGCGCTGTTCAGTGCGCGAAATATCCATGTGAGAGTTTTCCGGGAAAACAAAAAATGCCGCCGCCGCGAAGCTTCGCGGCACGGGGTTTCAGGTTTTCTGCCCTGCCTCGCCAAGAGGTCAGGGCCTTACCGGGACTGAGCGTAAGTGGACATCCACTCTCCATTGGAATGAGCGTCCTATAGGCGAAAGCGGCTGAAAAGGCCAGTCCGTGGCTTTGCGCTTGTCTCTTTTGGCGGTTTGCACTAGCGAATGATTTCACGTTCGACGTGAAATTCACGTTCAAACGTGAAATCACTCACCTCAATTCGCAGGCCGCCATGTCCCTTATCGACACCCGTACTCCTGACGCAAAACGCCTGATCCCCGGCGCCACCGGCGACTGGGAGATCATCATCGGCCTCGAGGTCCATGCGCAGGTCACGTCGGAAGCAAAGCTGTTTTCGGGCGCCTCGACGGCCTTCGGCGCGCCGCCCAACGCCAATGTCAGCCTGGTCGATGCGGCGATGCCGGGCATGCTGCCGGTCATCAACGAGGAATGCGTCAAGCAGGCGATCCGCACCGGCCTGGGGCTGAAGGCGCAGATCAACCACAAGTCGGTCTTCGATCGGAAGAACTACTTTTATCCCGACCTGCCGCAGGGCTACCAGATCTCGCAGTTCAAGCAGCCGATCGTCGGCGAAGGCACGGTGATCGTTTCGGTCGGCCCGGACCGCCAGGGCGAATTCGAGGACATCGAGGTCGGCATCGAGCGGCTGCATCTGGAGCAGGATGCCGGCAAGTCGATGCACGACCAGCATGCGACCATGTCCTATGTCGATCTCAACCGCTCCGGCGTGGCGCTGATGGAGATCGTCTCCAAGCCGGACATGCGCTCGGCCGACGAGGCCAAGGCTTATGTCACCAAGCTGCGCACCATCGTGCGCTATCTCGGCACCTGCGACGGCAACATGGACGAAGGTTCGATGCGCGCCGACGTCAACGTTTCGGTGCGCAGGCCGGGCGGCGAGTTCGGCACGCGCTGCGAGATCAAGAACGTCAACTCGATCCGCTTCATCGGCCAGGCCATCGACTATGAGGCGCGCCGGCAGATCGCCATTCTCGAGGACGGCGGCAAGATCGATCAGGAGACGCGGCTGTTCGACGCCGTCAAGGGCGAGACGCGCTCGATGCGCTCCAAGGAAGAGGCGCATGATTACCGCTACTTCCCCGATCCCGACCTTTTGCCGCTGGAATTCGACCAGGCCTATGTCGATGCGCTGGCCAAGGAATTGCCGGAACTGCCGGACGACAAGAAGGCGCGGCTGATCGCGTCGCTCGGCCTGTCCGTCTATGACGCCTCGATCCTGGTGTCGGAAAAGCCGATCGCCGATTATTTCGAGAAGGTGGCCGCCGGCCGCGACGGCAAGCTCGCCGCCAACTGGGTCATCAACGATCTGCTCGGGCAATTGAACAAGGCCGGAAAAGACATTGAAAACGCTCCGGTTTCGCCCGAGCAGCTCGGTGCGGTCATCGATCTGATCAAGGATGGCACCATCTCCGGCAAGATCGCCAAGGACCTGTTCGAGATCGTCTGGAATGAGGGCGGCGACCCTCGCCAACTGGTCGAGAGCCGTGGCATGAAGCAGGTCACCGACACCGGCGCCATCGAGAAGGCCGTCGAGGACGTTATTGCCGCCAACCCTGACAAGGTCGAACAGGCGCGCGCCAAGCCGAGCATGGCCGGCTGGTTCGTCGGCCAGGTGATGAAGGCGACCGGCGGCAAGGCCAACCCGCAAGCCGTCAACGACCTCGTCAAGGCCAAGCTGGGCATCGAGTAGCGCCGTGTTCGTCCGCACCGCAGGTGAACGCGACCTTGCCGCTGTGCGGACGCTGCTGGTGGAAACGTGGCATGCGACCTATGACGCCATTTATGGCGCTGCCAAAGTCACCGAGATCACCGACGAATGGCACTCGATCGCTTCGCTCCGCTCGCGGCTGACGCGGCCGAATTCGGAATTCCTGGTGGCCGATGACGGCAAGCGGATCGGTGGCATGGCTTTCGCCGCCGCCACCGCCGATGCGAAAATCATCCTGCTGAACCAGCTCTACGTCCATCCGGACTGCCAAAGGCGCGGGATCGGGCAAGCACTGCTCGACGAGGTCGAGGCCAGTTTCCCGGAAGCGCGAACGCTGCGCGTCGAGGTCGAGGAGGCCAATGGCGGCGCCATCGCCTTCTATCGGTCGAAAGGGTTCTTGCCTGTCAGTGCCGCGGAGGAGTCCCGTGATACCTCAAGGCCGACGACGCTGAGTTTCGAGAAGTCGCTCGGATAGATTGACACCGGATGAATAGAGCGATCCGGCCATGCGTCATCGCGGCGTTTGCTGTGCCGGCTCACGACGGATATGCAAGGGCATGACCAAACTGTCCCGCATTACAGCGCTGGCGCTGCTCGCCATCATCATTTTCGCGACCTTGTCGCCGATCCAGATGCGGCCGCACCTCGCTGAAGCGAATGTCGAGCGTGCCTTGGCTTATGTCCTGCTGGGCTTCGCCCTGGCGATCGGCTTCCCCAACCGACTGTATCAGGTCGTCATCTTCGTGGCTGTGACCGCCGGCATGCTGGAACTGCTTCAGCTCATTGATCCCGGTCGCCATGCACGCCTCATCGATGCATTGGTGAAAGCCCTTGCCGGGGTGGTTGGGATCGTCGCGGGACACCTGATCGTCAGGGCCGGCCGACAAAAGAGCGAGAGCTAGGCGCGGCAGCAATCCGCCGCGGAGGATCGAGCCTTCGCGCTAGGCAGCGGGAACCCCCACATTGTCGATCAGCCTGGTCTTGCCGAGCCATGCTGCCGCGAGAAGACGCCCTTCGCGGTTTCGGCGCCATGGCGCAAGCGTCAGGCTTTGGCGTACCTCGACATAGTCGACCTTCTGAAAGCCGGCGGCGATGAGGGCGCGGCTGGCCTCTTCGGTTGCGTCGCTCTGCCCGGCGCCTGCCGCCAGCGCCGCAGCCGTATTGCGCAATGTGACGTTGAGTTGGCGGGCGATCTTCAGTTCGGCCTCATCGAGATAGGCGTTGCGTGACGACATGGCGAGACCATGCGCGTCGCGGATCGTCGGTGCGCCGATGATCTCGACAGGCAGGTCCAGGTCGCGGCAGAGCTGCCTCACCACGCAAAGCTGCTGGTAGTCCTTCTCGCCGAAGACCGCACAGTCGGGCGTTGCCTGCAGGAGGAGCTTTGCCACCACGGTGGCGACGCCGTCGAAAAAGGTCGGCCGAAAGTCCGATTCGAGCCCGGCTGAGGGGCCGCCGACCGAGATTTTCGTGGCGAAGCCGGCGGGATACATCTCGCCAACCGTCGGTGTGAAGGCAAGGTCGGCGTTTGCCGCGCCCAGTTGGTCGAGGTCGCGGGCGAGTTGGCGCGGGTACTTGTCGAGGTCTTCGCTCGGCGCGAACTGCGTCGGATTGACGAAGATCGACACGACGCAGCGCTCGGCTTTTTGGAGCGCGATCCTGACCAGCGAGATGTGTCCGTCATGCAAAGCACCCATGGTCGGCACCATGGCGACACGAAGGCCGTCGCGCCGCCAGTCCCGGATTTGCGCGCGCAGTGCGGCTACGCTGTCGACGACGACGGGTTGGCTCATGTGTCGTCCCTGCTGTTTGTCGCCGAAAAGACATGGCCGGGGCCGGGGAATGTCCGGCCCCGCACCTCGGCTGCATAGGATTCCGCTGCATGCGAGATCACGCTGCGCAGGTCGGCGTATTCCTTGACGAATTTCGGCACGCGATCGACGGTCAGCCCGACCATGTCGTCGATGACCAGGATCTGGCCGTCGCATTCACCGCTGGCACCGATGCCGATGGTCGGAATGGCGAGACGGCGGCTGATATCGGCGGCGACCCTCTCGACCGTGCCTTCGATGACCACCGAGAAAGCGCCGGCATTCTCGACGGCGAGCGCATCGCGAAGCAATGCCGCAACAGCCTCCTCGGTGCGGCCCTTGATCTTGTAGCCGACGTCCTTCTCGACCGATTGCGGCTGCAGGCCGATATGTCCCATCACCGGAATGCCGGCGGCGACGATGGCCTCGATCTGGCTGATCATGTCGACGCCGCCTTCGAGCTTCACCGCCTGGCAGCCGGTTTCGTCGACGACCCGCCGCGCCGAGGCGACGGCTTGCGCTGCCGTTGCCTCATAGGTGCCGGCCGGCAGGTCGACGACGACGCAAGCCCTGGCCGAGCCGCGCATCACGGCCTGCCCATGTGCGATCATCATCTCCAGCGAGGCGCCCAGAGTCGTCTTGTGGCCATGCAGGACCATGGCGACACTGTCGCCGACCAGAAGCAGGTCAACATGGTGATCGAGCAGACGGGCGATGGGATAGGTATAGGCGGTCAGGCAAACGATCGGCGTGCCGCCCTTGCGGTGGCGAATCGCCTCGGCGCTGATGCGAATGTCGGTGGTCGGCAATTCCGTGGCCAATCGTCACCTCCTTGGCCTCAAGCCGGGCTGGATGCAGGCATGGGCGCGCAGAGCTTTAGAAATACCGCAAAGGCTTGGCAAGCGTGCATGCAGCGACCGGCAGGATCACAGGCTTGTGTCGGGCTTTAGGCAAGCCATTTGCGCGCACGCCGTGGCAAAAGCCTTGCCTTCGGCAAGGCCTGACGCCATAAGCAGGAAAACGGGCGCTGCCGGCGCGAGGGTTTTGAAATGAAGACTTTCCTTACGCAGTTTTTCACCTGGTGGAACAGCCAGACGATAGGAACCCGCCTGCATACCTGGCGGTACGGCAAGAAGGTCGGCCAGGACGAGACCGGCAATTTCTATTACGAAGGCGGCATCGATTCGGAAGGCCGCACGCGCCGCTGGGTCATCTACCGCAATTATTCGGAAGCTTCGGCGATACCGCCCGGCTGGCACGGCTGGATGCACCACCGTGTCGACGTCGCGCCGTCCAGCGAGGACTACAAGCCGCGCGACTGGCAAAAGCCGCATCAGCCCAATCTGACCGGCAGCCCGGCGGCCTATCGCCCGAAGGGCTCGGTGCTGACCAATCAGCACCGCCCGCAGGTCACCGGCGACTACGATGCCTGGACACCCGGGTCGTAGCGACAGGGTGCAAGCCGGTCCTTTATCGCCACAATTGGTGTTTAGCTGCTTGCTGATCAGAAAACGGCGACTAGCCTTGGCGATCGACAGAATCACCCGGGCGCGAACCACCGGTATCTTTGCATGAGCTTTTCTTACTCAATATCGGCTAGTCTGGCGTTAGCCGCCGGTCTTGCCGTCAGCACCGTGGCCTTCGCCGCTTCGCCTGAGCCCGCGGCACCCGCGCCGGCGCCGCCCGCGGGAGCGGACCGGGTCACCAATGCCGTTGCCGAGTTTGCCGGGATCGACAAGATCACCGGCCGCATCATCACCTTCGATGTCTATATCGACGAGACGGTGCAGTTCGGTGCTTTGCAGGTGACGCCGCGCGTCTGCTATTCGCGGCCACAGACCGAAGAGCCGAAGACAGATTCCTTCGTCGAGGTCGACGAGATCACGCTGGACCGCAAGATCCGCCGCATCTTCACCGGCTGGATGTTTGCCGAAAGCCCCGGCCTCAATGCCGTCGAGCATGCCGTCTATGACGTCTGGCTGAAGGCTTGCAAGCAGAAGTCGGATGTGCCGGCGCCCGATGGCGCCAAGGCAGACTCGACCAAAGCCGAGGCGCCCAAGCCCGCCGCGGCCAAACCGAAAGCCGCGATTGCTCCGGACGTGACAGAGCCTGGCGTGACGGAGCCGGACGCTTCGGACCCCGATACGACCGACACCAACTGATCCTCCGGAACCGTCCCTGCCACCATACGTTGGGGCACGGATGAGCGCGCATTTATGCGCAGGGAGGATTTTCCGATGTCAGACAGCAAGCGGATCACGGCCGGCAAGGCAGAGTTGCTGGAACTTGAAAAGGGATTCTGGACGGGCGACGCGGCCTACTATGCGGCCAATGTCGACACCGAATGCCTGGTGGCGTTTCCGCAGATGGCACAGGCGATGGACAATGCGGATCTCGCCAAGACCGCAACCAAGCCCAACCGCTGGCGCGACCTGAAAATCGACCTCAAGGGTATTATCGAGCCGGGCAGCGACATCATCATGCTGACCTACGAGGCACATGCGACACGCGAGAACGGCGAACCTTACGCCGCGCTGGTCAGCACCGGCTATGTCCATCGCGTCAATGGCTGGAAGATGATGTTCCATTCGCAGACGCCATTGGAAGCCGCCACTGGGAAGTAGGCTCAATCTTCAGGGATAGAATACGGCCTCGCCCTTCAGCGCGTCGGCCAGCAACTTTTCATATTTGCCGCGCGGCACGTCGACGGCGCCGAAGCGCTTGAGGTGCTCGGTGGTGAACTGCGTATCGAGCAGCGCGAAGCCGCGTGCCTTCAAGCGCTCGACGAGATAGAAAAGGCAGGTCTTGGAAGCGTCCGTCTCCCTGGCGAACATGCTCTCGCCAAAAAACACCCGGCCGAGCGACACGCCATAGAGGCCACCGACCAGTCGGTCCTCGCGCCACGCCTCGACCGAATGACAATGGCCTATCCGATGCAACTCGACATAGGCTTCGCGGATCGGCGCATTGATCCAGGTCGAGCGCCGTTCCACGCGCTTTTCGGCGCAGCCGTCGATGGTCGCTTCGAAATCGAAATCGAAACGGATGTCGAAGGGGTTCTTCTTGATCGTTTTCCTGAGGCTTTTCGGCGCGTGAAAACCATCGAGCGGAATGATGCCGCGCGTCTCCGGCCGCACCCAGAACACCTCCGGGTCGCCGGCACTTTCGGCCATCGGGAAGACGCCCGAGGCGTAGGCCTTGAGCAGAAGGTCGGTGGGGATGCGATAGCCGGGCGCGTAGGGGCGGGTCATCGCGTCTCCGCGCTACTCTTCCTTGGCCAGGTATTTTTCCAGCCAGTGGATGTCATAATCGCCATTGGCGATGTCGGCATTGCCGACGAGATCGCGAAACAGCGGCAACGTCGTCTTGATGCCGTCGACGACGAACTCGTCCAGGGCGCGGCGCAAGCGCATCATGCACTCGACGCGATTACGCCCATGCACGATCAGCTTGCCGATCAGGCTGTCGTAATAGGGCGGGATCTTGTAGCCGGAATAGACGCCGGAATCGACGCGGATGCCGAGACCACCCGGTGTGTGGAAATGGGTGATCGTACCGGGCGAGGGGGTGAAGGTGCGCGGGTCCTCGGCGTTGATGCGGCATTCGATGGCGTGGCCGTTGAACTTGATGTCCTCCTGCTTCACCGAGAGGCCGCCACCGGAGGCGACGCGGATCTGCTCGTGGACGAGATCGATGCCGGTGATCGCTTCCGTCACCGGATGCTCGACCTGCAGGCGCGTGTTCATCTCGATGAAGTAGAACTCGCCATTCTCGTAGAGGAACTCGATCGTGCCGGCGCCGGAATAGCCGAGGTCGGCGATCGCCTTGGCGCAGATGCCGCCGATGCGGGCGCGCTCTTCGGCATTGAGGGCGGGCGAGGGCGCCTCTTCCCAGACCTTCTGGTGGCGGCGCTGCAAGGAACAGTCGCGCTCGCCGAAATGCACGCCGCGGCCAAAGCCGTCACCAAACACCTGGACTTCGATATGGCGCGGCTTTTCCAGGTATTTTTCGATATAAACGGCATCGTCGCCGAACGCCGCACCGGCTTCCGTGCTCGCCGTCTGCAGGGCGACCTCCAGGTCAGCCTCGGTGAGGGCGACCTTCATGCCGCGTCCGCCACCGCCGGCCGATGCCTTGATGATCACGGGATAGCCGATCTCGGCGGCAATGCGCCTGGCTTCCTTCTGATCGGTGACAGCGCCGTCCGAACCGGGCACAACCGGAATGCCGAGGCGCTTGGCGGTTCGCTTGGCCTCGATCTTGTCGCCCATGATGCGGATATGGTCGCCGGACGGACCGATGAAGGTGATGTTGTGCGCGGCCAGTATGTCGGCGAACTTGGCGTTCTCCGACAGGAAGCCGTAACCCGGATGCACGGCGTCGGCGCCGGTGATTTCGCAGGCCGCAACGATCTGATGGATGTTGAGATAGCTGTCGCGCGATGGCGGCGGACCGATGCAGACGCTCTCGTCCGCGAGCCGCACATGCATGGCGTCGGCATCGGCGGTCGAATGCACCACCACCGTCTGGATGCCGAGTTCCTTGCAGGCGCGCAGCACCCGGAGGGCGATTTCGCCGCGATTGGCGATGAGGATCTTCTGAAACATCAGGCCCGCTCTATTCGATCACGACGAGCGGCATGCCATATTCGACCGGCTGCGAATCCTCGAAAAGGATCGCGGTCACCGTGCCGGCGCGTGGCGAGGGGATCTGGTTCATCGTCTTCATTGCTTCGATGATCAGCAAAGTCTGGCCTTCCTTGACCTTCTGGCCGACTTCGATGAATGCCTTGGCGTCCGGCGACGGCGCCAGGTAGGCGGTGCCGACCATCGGCGAGGTGACTGCGTTCTTGGAAATATCTGCCACAACGGGCAGAGCTACGGAGGCAGCTTGCGCTGCTGCCGGCGCATAGGCTTGCTGCGGCGCCGCGATTGCATGAACAGCCGGCGCCTGCCGCGAGACGCGCACCTTCAGGTCGCCCAGTTCAACCTCGATCTCGGTGAGGTTGGTGTCGTTCAGTATGCCCGCCAGATCGCGGATCAGTTGCTGGTCAACACCGGTCTTCTTTATCGACATTTTCGAGCCTTCTGTTTGTTGGCCGGTCATAGGCGTGCGGCCAGCGCCTGTAGCGCCAGCGTATAGCCGAGCGGCCCAAAGCCACAGATCATGCCGACGGCGACCGGCGCGACCATGGAGACGTGGCGGAATGGTTCCCGCGCATGGATGTTGGAAAGATGAACTTCGGCCACCGGCAACGGTGCGACGGCGCGAATGGCGTCGTGGATGGCAATCGAGGTGTGGCTGTAGGCGCCCGGATTGATGACGATGCCGACAGCCTTGTCGCCAGCTTCCTGAATCCAGTCGACAAGGTCGCCCTCATGGTTCGACTGGCGGAAATCGATCTCGAACCCCAGCGCCGTGCCTGCCTGCTTGCAGTCGTCGGCGATCGCGGCAAGCGTCTTGCCGCCATAGATGCCCGGCTCGCGCTTGCCGAGCGCGTTTAGATTGGGACCGTTCAGGACGAAAACCGTTTTCAAAAAGCCGACCTTTCCCGGCGCCGTCATCAAGCCGGCGCGCTGGGCCCTCTATAATGGGCATAGCCGCCCGCGGAAAGAGCGCAAGTGCGTTCTTTCACTGTCCACAACAGGCGGAAATGTGCCCGTGAGAAATAGCTGGCGAGCAAGATCAGAGCGCGGCTTTCGCCGCCTCGATCTTTTCTGCCAGCACTTCCTGCCCGAGTGCTCCGAACACCACCTCGTTGCCGACGACATAGGACGGCGTTCCGGTGATCGCCAGCTTGTTGGCAAGATCGTAGGTCTTGGCGAGGGCCTCGTTGATTGTCGGGTCCTTCATCTTCTCGCGCAGCGCCGCTTCGTCGGCGCCGAGCGACAGCGCGACCTTGATGGCCGCCGCCTCGGTGGCGCGTCCCTGGCCGCCGAGCAACGCATTGTGGAACTCGCCGTACTTTTCCGGGTGCATCAGGTGGAACGCCATCGAGACCACGCTCGCCTTCTGCGAATCCGGTCCGAGGATGGGGAATTCCTTGAGCACGAAACGCAGGTCCGGATCGGTCTTGGTCAACGCCTGCATGTCGTCGATGGCGCGTTTGCAGAAGCCGCAATTATAGTCGTAGAACTCGACGATGGTGACCTTGCCGTTCGGATTGCCGACGACGCCGTCAAAGGCGGAGTTGAAGATCTGGTCCTTGGCATTCTTGATCACGCCGAGATGAGCGATGCGCTGCTCTTCCTTCTGCTTGGCCTCAAGCGCATCCTGGACCTCCAGGAGGACTTCCGGGTTTTTCAACAAATAGTCGCGGATGATGCCTTCGACCTCGGTGCGGTCGATCTTGGTATCGGCCGCCGTGGTCTCGACCGGCTGTGCGGTGCCGGCCTTGGCGATCTGCGGGTTTCCGGCAACGAATCCGAAAGCCAGCATGGCCAGTGCGACCGCAACCCCCGTGGTGCCCAGCAGCAGTGCCTTTTTCATCGTTCCTGTTCCTTCTGCCTGTTTTCCGGTCTGGCTATGTCGTGGCGCGCGGCCGGAAGGTTCACTTGATCTTGGTTGACGGCTTGTAGTTTATGATATCCTGGGCGCGAAGCCAGCGCGGCTCGCCGCGTTTCATCTGCTGCTGCGCCCGCATGGCGAAAATCTTCGCATCCTTGTAGTTGCCGGAATAGAAATGGCTTTCGGCGGTGGCAAGTTCAGCGCCCGGTATGTCACCCAACTCACCGTAGGCCTGTGCCAGATAGCGATATCCGGCTGAATTTTCCTTGTCGCGCCCGAGGCCGTTGTTGATCTGCACGACGGCTTTTTTCAGAGAGTCGGGCGTGCCGACGGCCATCAGCGCCTGGCCCATGGACACCGGCAGCAGACCGGACCGCGCCGAATCGAGGCTGACCGCCTTGGCGTAGGAGTCCGCGGCTTCCTTGGGTTTGTTTGCCTTCATCAGGATGTCGCCGCGCAGTTCCTGGAAGTAAGCGTTCTTGGGCTGCGCCTTGATCAGTGCATTGGTCTTGGCGAGCGCGGCGGCGATGTTGCCGAACAGGTAGGTCGACTGGGCGTCGCCATATAGCGCGGCGAGGGTCCCTTGCATCTTTCGCATCAGCCGCGACGCAGCCGCATGGCCTTCCATGTAGACGGCGATCTTCACCCGCACCATGTCATGGCGCTGCTGCAGCGCGGGCGGGTCCGGCCTGTCGACATTGGGGCTCTGTTTCACCAGCACTTCGAGATTGGAGATACGATCCCGCGGCATCGGATGGCTGATCCGGTAGGGATCGACTTGCGCGCCCGAGAGCGACAGCGCAGTCTGGAAGCGGTGAAACGTCTTCAGCATGCCCATGCCGGACTGGCCGGTGGCGTTGAGATAGGTGATCGCCGAGCGGTCGGCCGTCATCTCCTCGGTGCGCTGGTAGGCGAGGATGCTGCGCTGTGCCATCTCGCCGCCGCCGGCGGCTACGCCCACGCCCGCACCGGCAAGGCCGCGGCTATTGGTTGTCGCGCCGGCGACCATGGCACCGGCACCCAGCAGCGTCGCGATGATGGCCATCGTCTTGGCGCGTTCGAGCTGGTCGCGCAGCTTCTGCTGGTGGCCGCCGGCGATATGACCGGCTTCGTGCGCGATGACGCCGATGATCTCGTTGGGCGTTTCAGCCGTCATCAGCGCGCCGGTGTTGATGAACAGCCGGCGCCCGGTGACGAAGGCGTTGAAACTCTGGTCATTGACCAGAACGATGTCGATGCCGTCATTCGCCAGGCCAGCCGCCCTGAAGATCGGCCGCGCGTAATCGCGAACCAGCGCCTCGATCTCGGCGTCGCGCACCACCGGCACGTTCTGGGCAAAGGCGCTGACCGAACTCGCCATTGCAACGGCAACGCCAAGCGAAAGCGTCGCGAAGACGCGCGCTGCCTGGGCAATCGTCGATCTGGGTCGGCTCAACATGATGGTTCCACTGGTAGACGAGCGGGCGAAAGATGAAAAGTCGGCGCCGGAAACTTCCTCAACTTGTGATCCTCACATCAATCGGGCATTTGTGCGGCACATGCGCCAGTGCCTGGCGCCGTCAATCATCGGGAATACTGGTTAATGGTCATTTCGCTCTCACGTCGTGGCAATGTCGAGCCCTTCCATGCGATGGACATTCTGGCAGAGGCAAACCGGTTGAAGTCCCAGGGCGTGCCGGTTGTTTCGATGGCCGTCGGCCAGCCCTCCGATCCCGCACCGGTTCTGGTTCGCGCCGCAGCCGCCAAGGCGCTGCAGGACGGACGCATCGGCTACACCGACGCGCTGGGACTGGCAGGTTTGCGCAAGGCGATCGCCGGACACTACGCCGATCACTACGGGCTTGATATCGAGCCCGGCCGGATCGCGGTGACCACTGGATCGTCGGCCGCCTTCAACCTCGCCTTCCTGGCGATGTTCGACCCGGGTGACCGCGTCGCCATCGCGGCACCCGGCTATCCCGCCTATCGCAACATCATGGCCGCGCTCGGCATCGAGGTGGTCGAGATCGAGCTCGGCGACGCCGCCTACCTGCATGCCGGCCATCTCGAGACCGCGCATCGTGAAAAGCCGCTGAAAGGCGTTCTCTTCGCCAGTCCCGCCAATCCAACCGGCGCGGTCATACCGGCCGATGAACTGGCGGCCCTGGTGAGGACGGCACAAGACCTCGGCATCGCCGTCATCTCCGACGAAATCTATCACCGGCTCGCCTATGCCGCCCCCGACACCACGGCGCTTGCCTATGGAGGCGACGTGACCGTGATCAACTCCTTCTCCAAATATTACTGCATGACCGGCTGGCGCATCGGCTGGATGGTGCTGCCGCAGGACCTGGTGCGGCCGGTCGAGCGCGTCGCCCAGAGCCTCTACATCTCGCCGCCGGAGCTATCGCAGATCGCCGCGATCGAGGCGTTCAGGGCGACCGAGGAACTGGAGGCGGTAAAAGGCCGCTACGCCTGGAATCGCGAGCTTTTGATGAAACGCCTGCCCGAGCTCGGCTTTCCGCTGGCGGCGCCGATGGACGGCGCCTTTTATGCCTTCTGTGACGTCACCAGGCATACCAATGACAGCATGGCCTTCGCGCGAAAGATGCTGGCCGAGGCGCATGTCGCGGCAACACCCGGCCAAGACTTCGACACTCAGGCCGGGCACCGCACGATCCGTTTCTCCTACGCCGGCAGCCACGACGACATGATCGAGGCGATGGCGCGCCTCGAACGCTGGTTGAGGTAGCCATGCCGGAACTCGAACAGGCCCTCAGACTTGATCAGGCCCACAAACTTGATCAGGCCTCCAAACTTGATCAGGCATTGGCCGAAGTCGCTGCCGAAATGGCCGATCGCACCGATCGCGGTGATGTCGCTTCTTACATTCCGCAGTTGGGTAAGGTCGATCCGAAGAAATTCGGCATCGCAGCGGTCACCAATGACGGGCGCGTGCTGACGGCGGGGGACGCCGACCAGGCCTTTTCCATCCAGAGCATCTCGAAAGTGTTCACCCTGACACTGGCGCTCGGCAATGTCGGCGACGCGCTGTGGCAGCGGGTCGGCCGCGAACCGTCAGGCAATCCGTTCAACTCGATCGTGCAGCTCGAGCATGAGAACGGCATTCCGCGCAACCCGTTCATCAATGCCGGCGCCATCGTCATTTCCGACATCCTGCTTGCCGGCCACCAGCCACGCGAGGCGATCGGCGAGATCCTGCGCTTCATCCAGTTCCTCGCCGACGACGAGACGATCATCATCGATCGCGAGGTGGCGGCGTCCGAGCGCGCCACCGGCTACCGCAACTTCGCGCTTGCCAACTACATGAAATCCTTCGGCAATCTCCACCATGCGCCGGAACTGGCGCTGGGCGTCTACTTCCACCATTGCGCCATCGCCATGAGTTGCCGGCAACTGGCGCTCGCCGGCCGCTTCCTCGCCAATGGCGGCAAGAACCCGGCGACCGGGCATTCCGTGGTGTCGGCCGAACGGGCACGCCGCATCGGCGCCATGATGCTGACCTGCGGCCATTATGACGGCTCCGGCGATTTCGCCTTCCGCGTCGGCATCCCCGGCAAGAGCGGCGTCGGCGGCGGAATATTGGGCATCGTGCCGGGCGTGGCGTCGCTTGCCGTCTGGTCGCCAGGTCTCAATGCCAACGGCAACTCCAAGCTGGGGTCGATCGCGCTGGAAAAGCTTGCCAGGATGATGAACTGGTCGATCTTCGCGCCGTAGCCTTCGCGATCCGCCATAGCGCCAGATAAGAAAATCCCGCGCCGTCTTCGAGACGGCGCGGGATTTTTTTGTCAAAGAACTAGCTCATGCGATTGAAAGGCTTAGAAAAAGCCCTTCCGCTGCCACCAGCCGCCGCGCTTCGGCTTGTCCTCGGTCTTGTCCTCGGCCTTGGCCGCGGGCTCTTCCGCGACGATCGAAGACACGACCGGCTCGACCGGCGCATTCGCCGCCGCCGGCTTGCGCCGCGACGAGCGGGCCTTCGGTGCCTCCTCGACAGAAGCGATGGCTGCCTCGTCGGATGCGGTGACCGGCGTGTCGACCGGTGCTTCCACCTCCGCAGCCGGCTCATCGGCGACAATTTCGGCCGCGGCCTTCTTTGGCTTGGCGGCACGGCGTGGCTTCTTCGGCTTCTCCGTGCTCGGCGCGTCGTCATTGGCCGGGGCAAGCGCCACCGGCTCTTCGGCTGGTGCAGCAACGACCGGCTCGCCGGCGATCACCTCGGTTGCCCGGACTTCGCCTTCAGGCGCGTCTGCTGTTTCGCCAGCACTTGCCTCAGCCTCGCCTTCACCGTCTTCGCGACGGTTGCGCTTGCCGCCGCGCTTGCCGCGCCGGCGCTTTTTGCCCTGGCCTTCGTCCGAAGCTTCAGCTGTCTCAGACGTTTCGGCAACACCGACAGGGGCATTGTCGTCCGTTTCCGTGTCGCCATCGCTGGCGGCCGAGTCCGGGTCCGAAAACTCACCGGCCGGAGCCGAGACGGAAGCACCGTCCGCAGGGGCGCCATGTTCGCGATCGCGATCCTTGCCGCCGCGCCGGCGCCGACGCTTGCGGCGCTTGCGGTCGCGGCCGTCGCCTTCCTCGCCACCGGCAGCGGGCCGGGGCTGTTGTTGCTGCGGCTGCTGGCGTGGCTGTTCGGCCTGCACCGGCGCCTCGTCATCTTCCTCGACGACGACAATCTCGTCCTCGGGCTCTTCCGGCTCGACATAGGCCGGGAAGCTGCGCGCCTCGACGAAGCCTTCCGGCTTTTCAGCCAGCGCGCCGCGGAAGATCGCATAGTGCTGCGAACCCACCGAATCGTCGGCCTCGACGGTGATCGTCAGCCCGAAGCGGCTTTCGAGTTCGACCAGCGTGCCGCGCTTGTGATTGAGCACGTAGAGTGCGGTCGCCGCCGGCGTCCGCACCGTGATGTGGCTGCGGGAATCCTTGAGCAGGAATTCCTCAATCGCCCGCACCACCATCAGCGCGACCGACGAATCGGAGCGCACATGGCCGGTGCCGCCGCAATGCGGGCAAGGCTTCATTGTCGATTCCAGCACGCTGGCGCGGATGCGCTGGCGGGACATCTCCATCAGGCCGAAATGCGAGATACGGCCGACCTGGATGCGCGCACGATCGTTCTTGAGGTGATCCTTCAACCGCTTCTCGACGGAGCGGTTGTTGCGGTTCTCCTCCATGTCGATGAAGTCGATGACGATCAAGCCGGCGAGATCGCGCAGCCTGAGCTGACGCGCGACTTCCTCGGCCGCTTCCAGATTGGTGTGGAGTGCGGTGTCCTCGATCGAGTGCTCCTTGGTGGAGCGGCCCGAATTCACATCGATGGCAACCAGCGCCTCGGTCTGGTTGATGATGATGTAGCCGCCGCTCTTCAGCGTCACCTGCGGCTGCAGCATGCGGTCGAGCTGTGCCTCGATGCCGTTGCGCACGAAGATCGGCGTCGTGTCGCGGAACGGCTGAACCACCTTGGCGTGGCTCGGCATCAGCATGCGCATGAAGTCCTTGGCCTCGCGATAGCCTTCCTCGCCGGAGACAAGAATCTCGTCGATATCCTTGTTATAGAGGTCGCGCACCGAGCGCTTGATCAGGCTGCCTTCCTCGTAGACCAGGGCAGGGGCCGTGGACTGCAAGGTGAGATTGCGGACATTTTCCCAAAGCCGCATCAGATATTCGTAATCGCGCTTGATCTCGGCCTTGGTGCGGCTCTCGCCGGCGGTGCGCAGGATAACGCCCATGCCCTGCGGCACTTCGAGATCGGCAACGACCTCCTTCAGGCGCTTGCGGTCCACCGCGCTGGTGATCTTGCGCGAAATGCCGCCGCCACGCGCCGTGTTCGGCATCAGCACCGAATAGCGGCCGGCAAGCGACAGATAGGTGGTCAGTGCCGCACCCTTGTTGCCGCGCTCTTCCTTGACGACCTGCACCAAGAGGATCTGCCGGCGCTTGATCACTTCCTGGATCTTGTACTGGCGGCGCACCGGCTTGCGGCGGTTGCGCACTTCTTCCAGCGCGTCCTCGGCGCCGACCGATTCGACCTCGTGATCGTCCGGATGCGAGGACTGCACTTCTTCCAGCATGCCGCGATCATTGTCGCCGGAGGTCGCCTCGCTGCCTTGTTCGGCCTGCGGAACGGCTTCGGAAATCACATCGGCCTCGACCGAGGCGGCGATCGACGTCGGACCGCCTTCGCGGGTTTCGCCTTCGTCCTGCTCGGCGGAATCCTGGCCATGTTCGGACGCATCGGCATGTTCGGACGCATCGGCCGCATGTTCGATGATCTCGGACGTGTGCGAGATCTCCTCGAAACCAGCGTCGGCGCCCTCTTCCGCCTCGTCGGCAGTGTCGCTTGCCTCGCTGGAATCGGCTGCATCGCGCTTGTGCTCACCCCGGTCGCGGGGCTTGCCGCCGCGCCGGCGGCCGCGCCGTCCGCGATCGCGGCTCTGGCGATCATCGCCGTCGCCGTCCTCGTTCTCTTCGTCCTCAGCCTCCTGCGCTTCCGCGCGCAGCAGTGCCTGACGATCGGCGACCGGAATCTGGTAGTAGTCGGGGTGAATTTCACTGAAGGCGAGAAAACCGTGACGGTTGCCGCCATATTCGACAAAGGCTGCCTGAAGGGAGGGCTCTACGCGCGTTACGCGGGCTAGGTAGATGTTTCCTTTGAGCTGCTTCTTGTCCTGGGATTCAAAGTCGAATTCTTCAATACGGTTACCGCGTACGACGACGACGCGTGTTTCCTCCGGGTGGGAGGCGTCTATCAGCATTTTGTTGGGCATTATTTCGTTTCCCCCCGGCAGCCGTCAGCCGCAGCTTGCGAGGCAAAGCCTGCTGCTGCGTGCCTGGGATGTGGGTGCCGGATATTTGATCGTCCGTCGGCCGCCGCTTGAGCGCCATGGCGGTGCCGCCCGCAGCCATAATGGCGCGGTTTGATGCGGACCTTTCCATGATTGCGCTTGAAGCCATCGTCACCAACAGAACCTTTTGAACCAAAGCCCGGATGAACCGGACCAGCTTGTTTGCTCCTACAGAGCCGGCGCGGGAACAAACCCGGCCGTTTTCCTCACGCAGGCGATTCCCCCGCCACGGGAGCACGCCTGCGAAATTCGTCGCGATCACCTGAACCCTTTTCGCCTGAAGCGAAAGGAGCCGCCTTTACGTCTGACCCTGTAGCAAGAAGCTGCGGAGGAGGGCGGTTCCAGGATTGCAGTGATCCACCATCGCTTTTATGATTTGGCGGGGTGGAAGGCAACCCCGATTTCCGATGCCGGCAAAAAGCCGTTCCGTAG
The DNA here is from genome assembly GCF_055811675.1 of Mesorhizobium sp. WSM4808. Taxonomy (NCBI): domain Bacteria; kingdom Pseudomonadati; phylum Pseudomonadota; class Alphaproteobacteria; order Hyphomicrobiales; family Phyllobacteriaceae; genus Mesorhizobium; species Mesorhizobium sp. WSM4808. Next base: position 84,738 of record NZ_JBVVQX010000020.1, on the reverse strand, counting down.
CGTAAGCCAGCTTGCCGCCCTTGCATGAAAAGGCTTGGTTAACCTTCTCTGGATACCAATCGTTAATCGAGTTCGCGGCCTAACCGGCATTTCGACGAAACGACCGGCGCCGGGCGCCAAACCGGGAGCGACTGGAAGAGAGATGGGATTGGCGGACTTCACAGACAAGGGATGTCGTGTCTGCGGCCGGATCCTGGCCGCTTTCTGCCTCTTGCTGCTGCTGGCGGTCTCATCTGCCTTGTCCTCAAAAGCCAATGCCGCCGACGCTCCGCTCGTGGCAAAAGGTTACAAGATGGCCGGCGATGCCACCAAGATGCGCATCGTCATGGACTTCGATCGCGAACCCGATATCAAATGGTTCCTGCTGCGCGGTCCCAACCGCCTTGTCATCGATCTCGCGAATACGAGATTCGCCGTTGATGCCAAGGACTTGAAGGCGCGGGGCCTGGTCAAGGGCGTGCGCCTGGGCGCGCTTAGCGAGGGCGTTTCGCGGCTGATCCTCACCGGCAAGGGACCGTTCGCCGTCGACAAGCTCGACGTGCTCAAGAACGAGGACGGAACCGGCTACCGCATTGCCATCGACATGTCGGCGGCATCCGAGCGCGAGTTCGACGTGGCGCTGGCCAACCAGGCGCTGACCACCGGATCGACCGTTTCGACCGACAAGGGAGGGCGGGTCGGCACCGGACCGGTTTCCAATCCGGGTCATCGGTTCACCGTCGTCATCGATCCCGGCCATGGCGGCATCGACGGCGGTGCCGAGGGCCTGAACGGCACCATCGAGAAGAATGTCACGCTGGCCTTCGCCACGGAGCTGCGCGACAAACTCGCAGCCGTTGGCAATTATGATGTGTTCATGACGCGCGACACAGACGAATTCCTGCGTCTTGATGACCGCGTGCGCATCGCCCGTCAGCATGAGGCCGACCTGCTTATTTCGATCCATGCCGACACGATCAGCGTCAAGGGCATTCGCGGCGCCACCGTCTACACCGTCTCCGACAAGGCCTCGGACCCCGAGGCGCAGGCGCTCGCCGACCGAGAAAACCTCTCCGATCAGTTCGCCGGCATGGAAATCAAGAACGACAACAAGGAAGTCACCGACATCCTGATCGACCTGATCCGCCGCGAAACGCACAATTTCTCGATGAGTTTCGCCCACACGCTGGTTGGCCAGTTGTCGACCAGCGTCGGCCTCATCAACAATCCGCAGCGTTCGGCGGGCTTCAAGGTGCTCAAGGCACCCGACGTGCCGTCGGTGCTGGTCGAACTCGGTTATCTCTCGAACGCCAAGGACGAGGCGCAGTTGCTCAACGCCGACTGGCGCGGCAAGGCGGCCCAGAGCATAACCAACGCCGTCGCGCTGTTCGCGTCGGCCAAGGCCGGACCGGGAACCGGAGGTTGACATGACCGGCGGCGCCTGCAACCAGAGGCGGCGTTGCGCGACGACAACACCCAATGCTTTTTATTTCCGGCTCGCGACCGCGAAATCAGGCATTGCCGTATTTTGTCCACATGGCGGCGACAAGGGTTTTCGATTACGGATTGGGACCGGCTCGAAAGCTTGCGCGAAAGGCGGCTTCGTTTAGGAAATTCCCGAACCAAGGACTGGAGCGGGTATGATTCGTCTCATTGGCTATTTTTTCGGCATCGGCACGACGCTGGCCCTTTTGGTCGCGGCGGGCGTTGCGATCTACATCGGCCATTTGTCGAAAGATCTGCCCGACTACGAGGTGCTGGCCAAATACGAGCCGCCGGTGACCACCCGCATCCATGCGTCGGACGGCGCGCTGATGGCCGAATACGCGCGCGAACGGCGCCTGTATTTGCCGATCCAGGCCATACCGGACCGCGTCAAGGCGGCCTTCCTGTCGGCGGAAGACAAGAATTTCTACAACCACCCGGGCATTGATGTGACCGGCCTCGGCCGTGCCATCATCGTCAACCTGCAGAATCTCGGCTCGGGCCGGCGTCAGGTCGGCGCCTCGACGATCACCCAGCAGGTGGCGAAGAACTTCCTGTTGTCCTCGGACCAGACCTACGAGCGCAAGATCAAGGAGATGATCCTCGCCTTCCGCATCGAGCAGGCCTATCCCAAGGATCGTATTCTCGAGCTCTACCTCAACGAAATCTTCTTCGGTTTCGGCGCCTATGGCGTCGCCGGTGCGGCGCTGACCTATTTCGACAAGTCGGTCAACGAACTGTCCGTGGCCGAGGCCGCCTACCTGGCCTCGCTGCCCAAGGGGCCGAACAACTACCACCCTTTCAAGCATGCCGATCGCGCGATCGAACGCCGCAACTGGGTCATCGACCAGATGGTCGAGAACGGCTACGTCACGCGTGAGGAAGGCAACAAGGCCAAGGCCGAGCCGTTGGGCGTGACGCCGCGCCGCAGCGGCACCTATCTGTTTGCCGGCGAGTACTTCACCGAAGAGGTGCGCCGCCAGATCATCGCCCGCTACGGCGAGAACGCGCTTTACGAAGGCGGCCTCTCCGTCCGCACCACGCTCGATCCGAAGATCCAGCTCATTGCCCGCAAATCGATGCAGAACGGGTTGATGAAATACGACACGCTGCGCGGCTATCGCGGGCCGGTAACATCGATCGACGTGTCGGGCGACTGGGGCGTGCCGCTCGGCGCCGTCAAGGGGCTGGAGGATGTTCCCGAATGGTCGCTCGCCGTCGTGCTCGACAGTTCGGCGACCGGGCTGTCGATCGGCCTGCAGCCCGCACGGCAGGCGTCGGGCGAGATCGTCAAGGAGCGCGTCGAAGGCACCATCAGCAAGGAGGACATGGGTTTTGCCATGCGCCATGTGGTTGCCGGCAAGACCGTCAAGGCCAAGTCGCCGGCGGAGGTGCTGAAGCCGGGCGACGTCATCTTCGTGCAGAAAAACGATGGTGCCGATGGCGCCTACAGCCTGCGCCAGGTGCCCGAAGTGGAAGGCGGCCTGATCGCCATGGACCCGCACACCGGCCGCGTGCTGGCCATGGTCGGCGGTTTCTCCTATGCGCAGTCCGAATTCAACCGCGCCACGCAAGCCATGCGCCAGCCGGGTTCCTCGTTCAAGCCGATCGTCTATTCGGCCGCACTCGACAATGGCTATACGCCGGCCTCGGTGATCATGGACGGGCCGATCACGATCCAGAGCGGTAACACGAGCTGGACGCCGAAGAATTACGACGGCACCGTCGCCGGTCCGGCGACCCTGCGCTCCGGCATCGAGAAGTCGCGCAACCTGATGACGGTGCGGCTTGCCAATGACATGGGGATGAAGCTGGTCGTCGAATATGCCGAGCGCTTCGGTGTCTACGACCATCTGGCACCCTATCTGCCGATGGCGCTGGGTTCCGGCGAAACCACCGTGATGCGCATGGTGTCGGCCTATTCGATCATGGCCAATGGCGGCAAGTCGATCAAACCGTCGCTCATCGACCGCATCCAGGACCGCTACGGCAAGACGGTGTTCAAGCAGGACGAGCGTGGCTGCCAGGGCTGCAATGCGCCCGAATGGCAGAACCAGCCGGAGCCGGAACTCGTCGACAATTCCGAGCAGGTGCTCGATCCGATGACGGCCTACCAGATCACCTCGATGATGGAAGGTGTCGTGCAACGCGGCACCGGCGCCACCATCAGTGAACTCGGCCGTCACATCGCCGGCAAGACCGGAACGACCAACGACGAAAAGGACGCCTGGTTCATCGGTTACACGCCCAATCTCGTCGTCGGCCTCTACATGGGCTACGACACGCCGCGCGGACTCGGCCATGGCGCCACCGGTGGTGGCCTCGCGGCCCCGATCTTCAAGGACTTCATGCGGGTGGCGCTGGACGGCACGCCCAATGTCGACTTCAAGGTGCCCGAAGGCATGAACCTTGTCGCCATCAACCGCAAGACCGGCATGCGTGCCGCATCGGGCGATCCCGGCACCATCATCGAAGCCTTCAAGCCGGGTACCGGTCCCGCCGACAGCTATTGGGTCATCGGCATGGGCGCCGACGGCTCCAATGCCACGGGCGGCGCGTTGTCGCCGCAGGCCAACCAGGCCATCCAGTCCGGCGGCGGCGGCCTCTACTGATAGTTTTCATGAGCGGATGGGCTGGCCTTGGCGCCAGCCCATTTTGCTTTACAGCCGGCGGCGGCCTGCCTATGTATCGCGCCGACCGACTTCAGCAAACAGGACAGAACAGCCAGCCATGCGCGCGGAAACGCAGAATATTGTCGACGAGATCAGGCAGGCGATAACCCTGCTGAGGAGGCATCTTTGACTGGGATCAGGCCATAAAGCGGCTTGAATACCTCAATGTGCGCGCCGAGGACGCCAGCCTCTGGAACGAGCCGCTGGAAGCGCAGAAGCTGATGCGCGAGCGCCAGGGCCTCGAAGAGGGCATCGCCTCGGTGAAAGGTCTGACGCAGGCGCTGGAAGACAATATCGGCCTGATCGAGCTCGGCGAGGAAGAGCGCGATGAGGGGGTCATTGCCGAGGCCGAAGCCGCGATCCGCTCGATGCAAGGCGAAGCGAAGGCCCGCCAGGTCGAGACGTTGCTGTCGGGTGAAGCAGATTCCAACGACACCTATCTCGAAATCCATGCCGGTGCCGGCGGCACCGAAAGCCAGGACTGGGCCTCGATGCTGCTGCGCATGTACACGCGCTGGGCCGAGCGTCGTCGCTTCAAGGTCGAAGTGCTGGAAATGCATGACGGCGAAGAGGCCGGCATCAAGTCGGCCACGTTGATGATCAAAGGCCACAATGCCTATGGCTGGATGAAGACGGAATCGGGCGTTCATCGCCTGGTGCGTATTTCGCCCTATGACAGCAATGCGCGCCGGCATACGTCCTTCGCCAGCGTCTGGGTCTATCCGGTCATCGACGACACGATCGAGATCGACGTCTCGGAATCCGATGTCCGCATCGATACTTATCGCTCGTCCGGCTCGGGCGGCCAGCACGTCAACACCACCGATTCGGCGGTGCGCATCACGCATCTGGCCACCGGCATTGCGGTCGCCTGCCAGGCCGAACGTTCGCAGCACAAGAACAAGGCCAAGGCCTGGGAGATGCTGCGCTCGCGCCTGTACGAGGAAGAGCTGAAGAAGCGCGAGGCAGTTGCAAACGCCACCGAAGCGTCGAAGAGCGATATAGGCTGGGGTCACCAGATACGCTCCTATGTGCTGCAGCCCTACCAGCTGGTGAAGGATCTCCGCACCGGCGTCGAGAGCACCAGCCCGTCGAGCGTGCTCGATGGCGACCTCGACGATTTCATGGAAGCCTCGTTGTCGCAGCGCATCGAAGGCGGTGCGGGCGAAGCCGTAGCAGACCTGGATTAGGATATGTCCATGTTCAGGTGAGGCTAGCCTGACCTCAATCTGAACATATCCCTGCGCACCACAGCGACGGAGGAGAGGATTGGCGAGCAAGCTCACCGGAAAGTGCTTTTGCGGCGCGGTTCACTACGAGGTCGCCGACGAATTCCTCTATGCCGCGAATTGCCATTGTTCGGACTGCCGGCGCACCACCGGTTCGGCCTTCAAGTCTTTCGCCGGTATCGAGCGTGAAAAGCTTGTCCTCACCGAAGGCGAGGACAAGCTTCTGATCTTCGGCGACGAAAGCGGCCATAACGCGCATTGCGGCCGGTGCGGCTCCTTGCTTTATTCGCTGGTGCGCGACGGCGCCTACGTCCATGTCGCCATGGGAACGCTCGTCGACGACCCGTCCATCCGTCCAACGGAGCACATCTTCGTCGGTTCGAAGGCGGGCTGGTTCACCATCACCGATAACCTGCCGCAGTATCAAGAGCACGTGATTGCCGGCTCTGACCAGCAATAGGCTGGAACCACAGCGGGCCAATTCCGTTTATTCGACGCCCGTTTGCCGGGAATTGACCTTGGCCTCATCTCGTCGGCGGTAGCGGATACCTGACGTCCATAGAACGATGTCGGGAATGCATCTTCTTGCGCCGACCAAGGAATCAGCCCAGCATCCAAACGCTGGGAGAGAAAAAGCATTTATGGCCGGACGCGGCATATCTGCGACCCGACGATCCGGCCACTGGGAAGATACGTTCCGGGAACGGGCAAGCGAAACGCTTGAGCTCGTTTGAAAGGAACGCGTCATGTCTGCTGCCACACTCAGATCGGCCAATGCCGTTCAACCGGCTGGCCGACTTTTGTTTTCCCTGTTCGCGATCGGCGCTATGGCAATGCTGACGGCACCTGCCTTCGCGCATGACGCCACACCCACGGCGGCAAAGCCACAGGGCTGGAGTTATCCGTTCGCATGCTGCGCCAACTATGATTGTCGCACGACCCATACAGGCGAAGTGCTGGAGAAACCCGAGGGCTATGTCATCGCCGGAACGGGTGAGATCGTTCCAATGACCGACAAGCGTGTCAAGGACAGCCCGGACGGCGAGTTCCATTGGTGTGCGCACCAAGCGGGCCTCGACGCCGGCAAGACAATCTGCCTGTTCGTGCCGCCGCGCTCTTATTGACGACAGGACGGCGGTCGGACGTCCGCGGTCGCGTGTGACCGGGGCCGCAGGCCGGGTTTGCGCGGTTCGGGTGATGCCTGCTGACAGACAGTTGTCAGGAGCACCTCCTTATGCTGCCTTTGCCGCACAGGGTGGCGGGCGACAGGACGAGTTCGTTGATGACCATCAAGGCAAGCTGTCATTGCAAGGCGACGACATTCGAGGTTTCGCAGGCACCGCAGACGGTGACGCAATGCACCTGTTCTTTCTGCTCGAAACGCGGCTCGCTCTGGGCCTACTACGTGCCTTCGCAATTCAAGCTCACCAGCCCCGATGGAGAGCGTCTCTTTCTACCGCTGGGGATCGAAAACCGTAAAGCACGGTTTTTGCGCCGCCTGCGGCTGCGGCACCTTTACCGAAACGCCGGACTGGTCGACCGGCGAGCCGGATTTCGACAATCCCAAGATCAGCGTCAACTCGCGACTGTTCGACGATTTCGATCTCGACAAGGTCGAAGTGGTGGTCATAGACGGCAAGAACCTCTGGTAGCCTGATCCGAACGATTGCGGCCCGGCGATGCGGCGCTATCACCGTGTATCGGTCCCTCGGGAAAAGCCGTGAGCGGCGCTTTTGCCGTTCCGCTTTTCGCCGCAATTCGTGGTACAAGTCGCGGGAAGGGCTGATTTGGCGCCACCGCAAGGCGTGACTTGGAGAGGGACGATCCTATGAAAAAGACTGTGCTCGTCGTCGTGGCGACGGCTGTGCTCGTGAGCGCCTGCACCACCACCGATCCGTATACGGGCGACCAGAAGATTTCCAACACGGCGGCCGGCGCCGGCCTTGGTGCTCTGGCGGGTGCAAGCCTTGGCCTGCTTGCCGGCGGCAATGACCGCCGCAACGCACTGATCGGCGCCGGCATCGGCGCGCTGGCCGGCGGCGCCATCGGCGCCACCATGGACCAGAACGAGGCCGAACTGCGCCGGCAACTCGAGGGCACCGGTGTCAGTGTCACCCGCAGCGGCGACCAGATCATCCTCAACATGCCGTCCGACATCACCTTCAACTCGGATCAGGATGCGGTGAAGCCCGGCTTCTACCAGGTCCTGAACTCTGTCGCGCTGGTGCTGAAGAAGTTCAAGCAGACCACGGTCGACGTGTTCGGCCACACCGATTCGACCGGTGGCGACCAGCACAATTTCGATCTGTCGCAGCGCCGTGCTTTGGCGGTGGCGAACTATCTGTCCGGTCAGGGCGTGGATCAGCGGCGCTTCGCAGTCACCGGCTTCGGCAAGACACGCCCGGTCGCATCCAATGCCACGGCCGAAGGTCGCGCCCAGAACCGCCGCGTCGAGATCCAGCTTTCGCCGCTCACCTGATTTGTACGGCAAACCAATGCGAAACGGCTCCCATTGGGGGGCCGTTTTTTGTTTGAGCGGATATTGGTGTTATTCAATTAGTTATTGCTAAAATACATCTTTCCCGCAGCTATGGAAAGGAATAGCATCATCGCTGTTCCTGAGGGGATGAGGCGGTGTCACTGGCCGCGCAATCAGCATTTTTCCGCCTCGGTCTTGCACGGCCAGATCAGAAATCTGGGAGGAATGCATGACAAGAACAGCCAGCCTTGGGCGCTGCGGCGTCCTCGTTTTGACAGGTTTGGTAGGCGCGTGGCTGAACGTTGCTTCGGCTCGGGCCGAGGACGCCAACAAGGCCGACATCGATGCCTTGAAGAAATCGCTCGCCAAATATGAGGATTACACCGCTGCCGTCCGCGACCTCTATCTGTCGACCGTCGGCTGCGTCCACTACAGCGGAGAAAAGATACCGGGCGCGATGGACTACCCGAAGGGCGCCATGGGCATCCACTTCGTCAATGTCCCGAGTGTCGGCCAGAAGCTCGATCCGATGAGGCCGAACGTGCTGATCTACGAGCCGACCAGGAAAGGCCTGAAGTTGGTCGGAGTGGAATGGCTGGTGCCGCTGACGCCGGACACCAAGGAGCCGCCCAAGCTGTTTGGCCAAACCTTCATGGGACCTATGGAGGGGCACTACCCTCTCATCCCGAAGGAGTTCGTCCATTACGACCTTCATGCCTGGCTCGGGGACAACCCGAACGGCATGTTCAGTCCGACGAACCCGAACGTGAAATGCAACAAGGCCGAGTTTCCGATGCTGGAAAAACCGACCAAGATGATGCCTGGGCCGATGTAACGGGCGAGCCAGGCTGAAAGAGCTTTGCCGAGAAGGCAGCCGAGTGGCCGGCTCGCCTTCGAAGCGGTCGGGATCAGACCTTGGCGACGATCCGCATGAAGGCCGGCATGTCGTCGCCGAAGCCAACGGTGGAATCATTGTCTTCCTGGTGGCGTTGGCGGGCAGGGCGGCTGTTGTCACGCTGCGGCCGGGTGTCGCCGCGTTCGGGTGCGCGCTGTTCATTGCGATCGGATGATTTGCGCTCGGTGTTTTCCGAACGGATCGCTTCCTTGCGCGAACGCCGTTCGCCGATGTCGGCGGCTGCGGCCTCGGCCACCGGCTGATCCTCGCGGACTGTTTCCGGTGCGGCATCTTCGCTGCGCTTGGCGTGGCGTTCGCGCGGTTTGCGCTCGCCGCTCTTTTCCCTGCCGCGGTCGTCGTCCTTGCGTCCGGCACGGCGCGGCGCGCCCTTGCCACGGCGCGGAGCATCGTCCTCGCCTTCGCTGGCAACCACCGTCGACAAGTCGCCGTCATGCCACTCGATCTTGTTGCCGATCAGACGTTCGATGGCATCAATGTATTTGGTGTCAGATTTGGTCGCGATGGTGAAGGATTTTCCGGAGCGTCCGGCGCGCCCGGTGCGGCCGATACGGTGGACATAGTCCTCGGCGTGGATCGGCACGTCATAGTTGAAGACATGGCTGACATCGGGGATGTCGAGGCCGCGCGCGGCAACGTCGGAAGCGACGAGGTAGCGCAGCTTGCCGTCGCGGAAATTGGCCAGCATCTGCATGCGCGCGCGCTGGTCCATGTCGCCATGCAGCGCACCGGCGTCGAAATCATGCTTCAGCAGCGAGCGGAACAGCTCCGACACTTCGACCTTGCGGTTGCAGAAGATGATGGCGTTCTTCAGTTCGGCGTCTTCGGCCTTGATCAAATTGCGCAGCGTCTCGCGCTTGTCCCATGGCTTGGAGCCTGATTTGACCAGCCGCTGGATGATGTTGGTGGCGGCGGATGCTGCCTTCGAAACCTCGACGCGGACCGGCGCGTGCAGGAACTTTTCGGTGAGCTTGGTGATTTCGGGCGGCATCGTCGCCGAAAAGAACAGCGTCTGCCTGGTGAACGGGATCATTTCGCAGATGCGCTCGATGTCGGGAATGAAGCCCATGTCGAGCATGCGGTCCGCTTCGTCGATGACGAGGATCTCGACGCCGTTGAGCAAAAGCTTGCCGCGCTCGCGGTGATCGAGCAGACGGCCGGGTGTCGCGATCAGCACGTCGGCGCCACGCTCCAGCTTCTTGTCCTGTTCGTCGAACGACACGCCGCCGATCAGAAGCGCGATGTTGAGCTTGTGGTTCTTGCCGTATTTGACGAAGTTTTCCTCGACCTGAGCAGCGAGCTCGCGCGTCGGCTCCAGAATGAGCGTGCGCGGCATGCGAGCGCGGGCGCGGCCCTTTTCCAGCCTTGTGAGCATCGGCAACACGAAGGAGGCCGTCTTGCCGGTGCCGGTCTGGGCAATGCCCAGCACGTCCTTGCCCAGCAGGGCATGCGGAATGGCGCCCGCCTGGATCGGCGTCGGCTCGGTGTAGCCGGCGTCGGTGACTGCGGAAAGGACCTTCGGCGACAGGCCGAGGTCTGAAAAGGTCAACGCTTCTGGAGCGGTCGTGGTGTCTGAGGACAAGTGTTGTTGTCTTTGGCTGGTTCGGGGAAGCGCAACGGCGTCTAATGGCGTCTGTCGCGGCAAGCGCCACGCGCCTGCAAGATTGGTATTGCAATTAGGAGCAAGCCCTCGATTTGTCAACAGAAACGGGCAGCAATGGCACGATTGTGAAGTTGTAACCTTAATCGGGATGCTTAATCGACCTGTCGGTCGCAGCGCCGGCTCAATAGCGGAACTGTTCGGCGAGAATACGCTCGTTCCAGGAATGATTGGGATCGAACAGCAACGTTGCTGTCGCCGTTGGTGATTCTCGCACCGTCACCGAGGTCACGGCCTTGACCTCGGTATGGTCGGCGGCGGCGTTTACCGGCCGCTTTTCCGGCTCGCGGATGTCGAAGCGGACGGTCGCCTTGTTGGAGAGCAGTGCGGCGCGCCCGGGGCGCGGGCGAAATGGGCTGACCGGGGTCAGCGCCAGCAGCGGCGCGTCGAGCGGCAGGATCGGTCCATGCGCCGAAAGATTGTAGGCGGTGGACCCGGCCGGGGTTGCGATCATGACGCCGTCGCAGTTCAGTTCCTCAAGCCGGACCTGTTCGTCGACGGTGATGCGGATCTTGGCCGTCTGGTACGACTGGCGCCACAGCGCCACCTCGTTGATCGCCAGTGCTGAAATCGTTTCGCCTTCCGAGGTCACGGCCAGCATCTCCAGCGGGCGGATCGTTTCGGCGACGGCGGCCTCGAGACGCTCGGTGAGGCCACCGGAACGATACTCGTTCATCAGGAAGCCGATGGTGCCACGGTTCATGCCGTAGACCTTCTTGCCGGTCCCCATCGTGTCGCGCAGGGTCTGCAGCAGGAAACCGTCACCCCCAAGCGCAACGACGATCCCGGCCTCCTCGACGGAAGACTGGCCATAGCGCGCCGACAGGCTTTCCAGCGCCGTCTTGGCGTCAGCGGTGTCGGACGAGACGAAGGCGATGCGGCTGGCGGCTTTGCTCATGGCTCCCCGATGACGACCGATTGGCAGCGGCCCGTTGCTGGGCCGCGCCAGCGCCGGGGTAGCATGGGCGGGGTATGTCTGCAAAGGGAGGTGCCATCCGGATGGCAACGCCATCCCGGATGGTACGGCCATGCCGGTCGGCGGATGCGGGCATGCCGTTCGCGTATCATGTCAAAGGCTAAGCGAATGTGATGGTTAAGACGGGCCTTAAAGTCTCGTAAAGCCGGATCGGTCATGTTAGCCGGCAGTGGATGGGTGGCGTGGGGGCTAGCCAGTCGAGGCCGACATATTGCCGGTAACACGCCTGATCATCGTCTTCCTGATGCTGGGAAGCTTCGCGCTGCTCTTTGCCGAACTGGTGCGCCAGTCCGAAGAGACGAGCTTCCGGCCGCAGCCCACGGCGTCGCGCTGTGGTGATGCAGCCGGGGCGCCATGCCCGCAAAGGGCGCTGTAGCCCTGAAATGTCCTGATCATCCTCGCGATGACGGGCAGCATCGGCGGTCGCTTCGATGCGCGACATCGCGCGGCAGTTTCTCTGCTTAACAGCAGAGGCCGGTCGGCCGCCGCACGTTCCACTTGTGAAGGCTTGCTGTTTGCACTCGCGGCGCTTGGCGGTGTAGATGGGTGCATCGATTGGCGGAAAGGCTTTTGGGTAGCTCGCATCCGCTGTTGTTGGGAAACAAGCCCTGGGCTCGTTGACTGGCCGGTGTCTGGAGCGGGGGTTTTCCATGTCACGCAGCGTGTTGATCTCTGGCGGCTGCGGTTTCCTGGGCTCGCATCTGGTCGACCGTCTGTTGCGGCGAAGCGATGTGGAAAAGCTGGTCGTCGTCGACAATCTTTGGACCGGGACGCGAGACAACATCGCGCATGTCGCCGATCCGCGTTTCGATCTGCAGATTGCCGACGCCGAAAGCTTTTCATCCCTTCAGCGCTTCGATGAGATCATCCATCTCGCGTCGCCGGCGTCGCCGCTTTGGTACATGCGCGAGCCGGTACGCACGATCAAGGCCAATATCGGCGGCGCGCTCAATCTCCTGACGCTGCTCAAGTCCGGCGGTCGCTTCTGCTTCGCCTCGACCTCGGAAGTCTACGGCGACCCCCTGGTTTCACCGCAACCCGAGAGTTACAGGGGATCGGTGGACTGCACCGGTCCCAGGGCTTCCTATGATGAAAGCAAGCGCTGCACAGAGGCATTGCTGTTCGAGCAGCAGCGGGTCGGCGGGCTCGACATTCGCGTCGTCAGGATATTCAACACATATGGGCCACGAACCCGCATCGACGACGGACGCGCCGTCTCGAATTTTGCCATCCAGGCACTGACAACCGGGGTTCTGACGGTTTATGGCGACGGCTCCCAATCGCGCAGTTGGGGTTATGTCGACGACACCGTCGAGGGGCTGGAACGTTACTTCTGGCGCGACGGCGTCTCGCATCGCGGTCCTCTGAACATTGGCAACGACCACGAGGTTTCGGTCCTGCGCATCGCGGAATTCGTAAGATCGCTTGTCCCCGGCAGCCGCATCGAGCACCACCCTCCAGCTCCCCAGGATCCGACAAATCGGTGTCCGGACCTGACTTTGGCGAGGCATGTCCTTCCTGGCTGGGAAGCGAGGACGAGCTATCAGGAAGGCATCGGGCGCACCTTCGATTGGTTCCGCCAGCGAATTGCGGCCGCGAGCATTTCGGCCTCCACGGCCTGACGCGTCCGGTATCGCGGCTAAACCTCTTTCTGCCTGCTCACTCAGTCACCATCTCATCGGGCGCATCGTCAATCGCCGAGCAATGGCCGTACCCGCGGAAAGATATTGACTGTATGTTTAGTCATAGTTACTCCTGAGGTCGCGAATTGAGTTGGACAGCCGGCGCCAGCCGGTGAATGGCCACAATGAAGAGGGAAATATCTCGACCACGATGCGGCTTGCCGTTGCCGGCGCGCCGCATGCCGCAACTGCGATGTCGACGGCCGGGCTCGAGCCGGTCGGCATTGCCGCGGCCATCTTTTCGTCAGCAGGAAACGGACCTGGGGCCGTAGTGCCGCCGGTCCCAACAATGGGAGCAAGCAGCATGAACTGGAAACTGACCGCGACGGCCATCGGCCTGTCGCTGCTGACTGTCACGGGCGTGGCCCGTGCCGACGGCGAGCTCAACATCTACAATTGGGGCAACTACACCAGCCCCGACCTGATCAAGAAGTTCGAGGAGACCTACAAGGTCAAGGTCACCGTCACCGACTATGACTCCAACGATACCGCCTTGGCCAAGGTCCGGCAGGGCGCCTCCGGCTATGACATCGTCGTGCCTTCGGCGAGCGTCGTGCCGGTCTGGATCAGCGAAGGTCTGCTCTTGGAGACCGATCCCAACAAGATGGAAAACTTCAAGAACGTCGATCCCAGGTGGGTCGATGTTCCATTCGATCCAGGCCGTAAATACACCGTTCCATGGCAGTGGGGCACGACCGGCATTTCGGTGAACAAGTCGGTCTATGCCGGCGATCCGAACACATCGGCGATCTTCCTCGACCCACCTCCCGAACTCGTCGGCAAGATCAATGTCGTACCCGAAATGGGTGACATCATGTTCCTCGCCATCGCCTACGAGGGTGGCAAATATTGCAGCAGCGACATGCAGATGCTGAAGAAGGTGCATGACAGGCTGGTGGAGGCGAAGGCGAAATGGCTTTCGCTCGACTATGCGGCCGTCGATGGCCTGGGCAGGGGCGACATCGCCGCGGGCGTCAACTGGAACGGCATATCGCTGCGCGAACGGCTTGAGAACGACAAGATCGTCTATGGCTATCCCAAGGAAGGCTATCCGATCTGGATGGACAATGTCGCTGTCCTCAAGGACGCCAAGAATGTCGACAACGCCAAGCTGTTCCAGAACTTCATCATGGATCCGCAGAATGCGGCACTGATCTCAGCCTTTGCGCGTTATTCGAACGGCATCAAGGGCTCGGAAGCCTTCATGCCCGACGACATGAAGACCGCGCCGGAAGTCAACATTCCCGCCGAGTTCGCCGCCAAGGGCCAGTTCATGCTGGCCTGCCCGCCCGATGTGCAGGCGCTCTACACGAAGATCTGGACCGACCTGCAGAAATGACCTGACCAGGCTTTCCCGCGCCGCCGCACGCGGCGCGGTCATCTTCCGTCCATGCCAAACGCGATGCGCAGATCGCAGGAGACTTCCCATGACCGATCTCGACCTTTGCTACATGCCGGCCAGCGAGGCGCTGCGGCTGTTCAAGGCAAAGAAGCTTTCGCCCGTCGAACTGATGCAGGCCACCATCCGCCGCGCCGAAGCAACCAAGGCGACGATCAACTGCCTCACCTTCACGCATTTCGACGAGGCGATGGACCTGGCCAGGAAAGCCGAGGCAAAATACGCCAGGGGCGCCCGGACCGGGGCGCTCGAGGGCCTGCCGATCGGCATAAAGGACGAGAGCTACATCAAGGGCAAGCCGACCTCGCACGGCTCGCTGCTGTCCGGGGATGCTATCGGTGGCCATACCTCGACGATGAACGAGCGCATCATCAAGGCCGGAGGCATTGTCCATGCCCGCACGGCGACGCCTGAATTCAGCTGCGCCGGCTACACCTGGTCGAAACGCTGGGGCGTGACGCGCAATCCGTGGAACCCGGATTTCACGCCCGGTGGTTCGTCGGGAGGCTCCGCGGCGACGCTGGCATCCGGCACGTCGTCGATCGCCACCGGTTCGGACATTGCGGGATCGATCCGGATTCCCGCGTCGGCCTGCGGTCTTGTCGGCTTCAAGCCGCCTTACGGGCGCAATCCGGACGAGCCGCCATTCAACCTCGACTTCTACTGCCACACCGGACCGCTGGCGCGAAACGTCGGGGATGCGATCCTGCTGCAGAATGTGATGGCCGGACCAAGCCCGCTCGACATCGCCACGCTGCGCCCGAAACTGCGGCTGCCGCTCGAGTACAAGCCGATCAAGGGCTGGAAGATTGCTTTCTCGATGGACCTTGGTTCTTTCGAAGTCGACCCGGACGTGCGCAAGAACACGCTTGCCGCCTGCGATGTGTTCCGTTCGCTCGGCGCCACGGTCGAGGAAGTCGATCTGGGCTGGGGCGACGAAGTGCTCAGGGCGGGCATGGCCTATCTCGAGCATCTGTTCGGCGCATCGCTGTCGCAGCTGCTCAAGAAGCACGGCAAGGACATGACGAGCTATGCCAGGCAGTTCGCCGAGGACGGGCAAAAGTCGAAGGCGACGGACTTTGTCGGAACACTCGACGTGGCGGCCAGGATGTACCAGACGCTGGGGCCGCTGCTGGAGACCTACGATGTGCTGATCTGCCCGACCAACGCGCTTCCCTCCGTGCCGGCGGAGTTCGATCAGACCACGGGTACGGTCGAGATCAACGGCAAGCAGGTGAACCCGTCGTTGGGATGGGTGATGACGACGCCGTTCAACATGATGAGCCGTTGTCCGGTTCTGTCCATCCCTTCGGGTCGGGCGGCAAGCGGCGTGCCGACAGGCATCCAGATCGTCGGCCGCACCTATTGCGATGCCGATGTTTTCCGAGCGGCCATGGCCTATGAGACGGCCAACGGGCAGTGGTACACAAACGCCGAAACGCGTCCGTCGCTATAACAGGGCGATGCGGCTCTTGCCGCGGTTGGAGAGCCGACGCCGGACACCTCGAATAGACGAATCTGTGGTGGCGCCGGTGATCGCGCCAGAAGGTCCGAAAGGAGCTGGACGAAGATGGCGCAACAAAAGGCTGCGGCGGCAAAACGCAAAGGCGCAACGGCGAAGAATGGGCGTGCGGCAAACGATGCCGCGCCGCCCAAGGACCGTCGGCGCGAGCGCGGCGAAGCCAGCGTACAGCGGATCATCGACGCCACCATCGAGCTGATCGCGGAGGAGGGGCTGGCAAGCGTCACCATGCAGCGCATCGCCGAACATGTCGGCTCGTCCAATGCCCTGGTCGTCTTCCATTTCCGCAGCAAGGAGAACCTGTTTCGCGCCGTCCTGCAGTATCTCAGCGATCGATATGATGAGCTGTGGGTGACGTTGGTGCGGGCGCCCGGCCTGTCGCCGGTTGAGCGGGCTCTGGGCGCGGTCGATTGCGCGCAACGTTTCGCCCGCCAGCATCCGAAATGGGTTTCAGTTTTTGTCGTGTTTTCCAGCGACCGCAAGAGCATGCAGATCTACAACGAAATCGGCCTGCCGAGCGACCTTGCCTACACCGCCGAGGCGCGCGAGCTGCTGATCGAGATTTCGCGCAGTGGCGGTTATACCGGCGTCGACATCGATACGCTGTCGGAGAGCCTGAATTATCTGGTCCATGGCGCCTGGTATTGGGATCATCTCAATCCGTCCAGCCGTGACACCAATGTGCTGCGCAAGACCATGCTGCTCCTGCTCCACCAAGCGTTCCCCCGGCATTTCGAACTGATGCGCTAACTGCTTCAGGGCTGCCGCAGATGGCAGCCGGCCTGCCGCTTCTGCGCCAGATACTCGTCGACAAGCTGGCGGTAGCGCACCTTGCCGAAGCTGGGAAAATGGCCGCCATGCACGACCGAGACATCGAGGTCGCGCAGGCGCATCAGCGTCGCCATGTAGTGGGGAATGTCTGAGTGGTAGACATCGTCGATCAGCGGGCCGTCATAGATGATATCGCCGGATAACAGGATGCCCGTCCTGTTTTCGTAGAGCGCGATGCCGCCGGGCGAATGGCCGGGCGTGTGGATCACCTCGAAGGCACGGTCGCCGAGATCGACGACATCGCCCTGGTCGAGCAAACGGCCGGCGGGCGCAGGCAAAATGCCGTAGCGCGCCGTGTCCCAGCCTTGCGGCATGCGATCGAACATCTCGTCGGTCGCATAGGTGCCGGCTGCCGTCCATTCATTGCGCGGATCGGCGAGGATGCCGGCCTCGGCGGCGTGCACGCATCGCTCGGGAAATTCGTGGTGGCAACCGATATGGTCGAAATGCGTGTGGCTGGCGACGCAAATCAGCTTGCGCTCGCTCACCAGCGGTACATGGCGCCGGAGGCTGAAATGGCCGAGGCCGGTGTCGAAGAGGAGATCGCGATCGCGACCGCGCACATGCCACATATTGCAGCGGAAGAACGGCTTTATCCACGGCTCGTGGATCAAGGTCACGCCATCGCTCATGCGGATGGTTTCGTACCAGTCGGGTGCCTCGATGAGCGGAAGTGTTGCCATGTTCAATCCGTCAGAAAAGCTCAGTCCGTCAGCAGAATAATCTGGTCGGTATTGCAGGAAATCGCGACCGTGTCGCCCGGCTGGACGGCCGCCGTCGCTGGCAATTTGGCGATGAAGTGAAGCGAGGGGTCCTCGATGGAAACCGCAAGCACGCGCTTGAAGCTGCCCTGGAAGACGACATCGCTCACCTCAGCCGTGCCGAGCCTGACACCGCCGCTGGCCTCGCCGAGGACAAGATGCTCCGGCCGTATGGCCAGCGCAACGGCGGAGCCCACCGGCAGCGCACCGGGCAGCGAGACCGGCCCGACGGGCGTGGCGACGGTGCTTGTCCTCTCCTTCGCTTCCGTGACCGTGCCGGCAAGGATCGAGCTTTCGCCCATGAAGGTGGCGGAAAAGCGCGTCGCCGGCCGTGCGTAGACGCGCTCGGGCGGACCTTCGTCCTCAATGCGCCCATCATTCATCACCACACAATGGTCGGCCAGCGCCATCGCTTCTTCCTGGTCGTGGGTGACGTGGATGAAGGCGGTGCCGACGCGCTTCTGGATCGCTTTCAACTCGTCCTGCATCTGCCGGCGCAGTTTGAGATCGAGCGCGCCGAGCGGCTCGTCGAGCAGAAGCACCGCCGGCTCGATCACCAGCGCCCGCGCCAGCGCCACGCGCTGCCGCTGGCCGCCGGAAAGCTGATGCGGCTTCTTGTCGAAGGCGGAGGCGAGGCCGACCAGCGCAAGCGCTTCACGCGCCTTTGCCGCCCGGGTAGCGCCGTCGACGCCCTGCATGCGCAGGCCGAAGCCGACATTGCTGCCGACGCTCATATGCGGGAACAGCGCATAGTCCTGGAACACCGTCGTCGTCGGCCGCTTGGCCGGCGGCACCGAGGTGCAGTCCTCGCCACGGATGAACACCTTGCCTTCGCTGGGGGTGACGAAGCCGCCCAGAATGGAGAGCAGCGTCGTCTTGCCGGAGCCGGACGGCCCGAGCAGGATGGTGTAGCTGCCGGGCTCGATCTGCAGCGAAACGTCATTCAGCACGGTGTGCTGGCCGAAGCGGTGCGAGACGGCACGAATATCGACCAAAGGCGCGGTCATGCCTTTCTCCTGCGCAGCAATGTCAGTTCGAACAGCACCACCAGCACGATGGAGACGGCGAAGACCAGCGAGCCGACGGCGTTGGTCTTGGGGTTAAGGCCGGAGCGTAAGAGGTTCCAGATTTCGACAGGCAGCGTGGTGTCGAAGCGGGTGAGCAGGAAGGAGATCACGAACTCGTCCCAGGAGAAGGTCATCGACAGGAAGAAGCCGGCGAAGATGGCGGGCGCCATGACCGGCACGGTGATCAGCAGCAGCACCTTCCATTCCGGCGCGCCGAGGTCGCGCGCGGCACGCTCGATGTTGATCTGGTGGTCGCCCATCTGGCTGTAGATGATGGCAAAGCACAGCGGCAGGTTGATCACGACATGGCCGATGCCGGCGGCAAGCAGCGATTTCGGCACGCCGGTCCAGTTGAACAGCACCAGCAGCCCCATCCCGATGATGAGATAGCTGACCGTCAGCGGCAGGGTGATCAGCCCGCGCAGCAGGCCGGAGCCAGGCAGGACGAAGCGGGCAAAGCCCCAGGCGGAGAGAAAGCCGAGCGTGACGGCTGCGAGCGAGGAGATGGATGCCACCAGCAGCGAGTTGACCAGCGCCGAGGTCAGCCGCGTGTCCGAAAGAACCGCCTCATACCAGCGCAACGACGGGCCGGTGAAGGGCGGGATCGGGAACGACGTCGCCTGCAGCGAAAACAGCACCAGCACGACGACCGGCAGGAAGATGAAGCCGTAGACGGCGAGCGCGTAGAGGCAGGAGGCGATGCGGACAATCCGGCGCATCTCAGGCCCGCTCGATCTTCAGCCAGCGCGCGCAGGCGAGATAGGCTGCTGTGACCACCGCCATCAGGATGATCGACAGCGCCGAGGCCAGCGGGAAATCGCCGCGCCGGCCGATCTGCATCATCACCAGTTGCGGCATCAGCAGCTCGTTGTTGCCGCCCAGGATCTGCGGCGTGATGTAATCGCCGATGCACAGCACGAAGGTCAGGAAGGCTCCGACCATGATGCCAGGCAAGGTCAGCGGCAGCACGACATGCAGGAAGGTGCGCACCGGCCCGGCGCCGAGATCGGCGGCGGCCTTGCGATAGCTCGGGCTGAGCTGCTTCAGATTGGCAAAGATCGTCAACGTCAACAGCATGACGAAGAAGTGCACGAAGCCGGTGACGGTGGCGAAACGCGTGTTGGCGAGTTGCAGCGGCTCGCTGAACAGGCCAGAGCCGGTCAGCGCCCGGTTGACGACGCCGTTCTGCGCCAGCACCAGCAGCCACGAGTAGGAGCGCACGACATAGGAGGTCCAGAACGGCAGCACGGCCAGCATCAGTGCCAGCCGCTGCCAGCGTTCCGGAACCTGTTCGGCGAGGATCCAGGCAAATGGATAGGCGAGCAGCACCGAGATCACGGTGACGATCGCGGTCACCTGCAGCGAGTTCACCATCGCCTGCCAGTAGGACGGGTTGGTGAAGAACTGGCTGTAGTTGGACGCCGTGAAGCCGCCGCCCTCATGCGCCGTCAGGCTGGAAAACCCCATGGCGATGAAGGGCAGCACGAAGAACAGCAGCGTCCAGCCGAGCGCCGGCGTGACCAGCGCCCAGGGCAGGGCAGAGCCCGCCCGGGGCAGGGCCGCCCGGGGCAGAGCAGAGCCCGCCCGGGGCAGGGCACGTCCGTTGTTTGCCGAGCTGCTCATGAGCGCTATCGGCTCATTTCGCCTGCAGCATTTCGGTCCACATATCCTGCATCTTCTTGTCGAGATCGGCGTTCGGCGCCGGATAGGCCTGGGCGCGCGCCAGGAAGCCCGGCTGCTCGTCGAAGCGCAAAACCTTCTTCTGGTCGTCGGTGAGTGCGGCCTTGGTGTTGGCCGGCATGCCCCAATAGCAGGAGGAGGTGGCAAGGCGGGCCTGGCCTTCCGGGCTCATAATGTACTGGATAAACTCCAGCGCCATGTCCTTGTTCTTGGAATCCTTGAACATGGCCAGCGACTGCGACCAGAGAATCGCACCCTCCTTGGGGACCGAGAAGTCCAGCGCCGGGTTTTCCTTGGCCAGGCCCGCCGTCACCCATTCGCCGCCGCCGACCAATATGTCGACCTCGCCGGTCGCAAGCGCCGTCTGGCTGGCGGTCACTTCGCCGACCAGCTTGGCATTGGCCTTCATCTTCAAGAGCTCGTCCTTGAGGGCGGGCAGGTCGGCTTCGGTGAGATCGGCTGTCTTCTTGCCGATCGCCAGTGCCGCCATGCCGATGACCGGCAGGTAGTAGTCGTAGATGGCGACCTTGCCCTTGTACTTGTCGCCGGTGAGTGCTGCCATCGACTGCATGTCGGCCGGATCGACCTTGGTCTTGTTGTAGCCGATCGTGTTGTAGCCGAACTTTTCGGTGATGCCGTAGCGCTTGCCGCCGACCACGGTGGAGCTGTCCATCTTCACCTGCGGAAACAGATCGGCCAGCGGCAGTTTGTCTTCCGGCAATGGCTCGAACAGTCCCTTCTCGACGCCGCGCGGCACGTCGATGCTGTCGATCACCATCACGTCCCAGTCGCCCGGCTGCGACTGCTCCACGATGGCGAGGCCGGCGCCGGTGCCCTCGAATTCCTTGACGTTGACCTTGACGCCATTGGCCTCCTCGAAAGGCTGCAGCAAGGCCGGATCGGCATGATCGCACCAGATCAGCGCGTTGAGATCGGCGGCCTGCGCGCTCGTCGAAAGCAGCAGCGCCGCGGCTGCGGCAGCTGTGCGCAAACGGGTCTTCAGGATGGAAAGCGGATTGCTGGCTGTGTGTGACATCGAGTGTTCTCCCTTGCCTTTGTGGCTTCTTGCAAAAAATTGAACCAATTCTAAAATTGAGTCAATTCTGTTTTGTGGCAAGAGGCTGGGAATGAGCGGATTGCGGGCTAGGCAAAAGGCGGACCGGCACCGGCGTATCATCGAGGCGGCGGCCGAACTGTTTCGCGAGGCCGGCTACGAAGGCGCCAAGATCGAGGCGATCGCCGCGCAGGCCGAGGTCTCTGTCGGGACGATCTACAACTACTACGAGAACAAGGGCGACATCCTCGGCGCCATCGTCTCGCTGGAGGTCAACGAGGTGCTGAATGCCGGGCAAGGCGTCGTCGCCAAGCCGCCGGCCAATGTCGGCGACGCGCTGGACACGCTGGTCGGCATCTATATCGAGCACTCGCTGCACTATCTCAGCAAGGAGATGTGGCGGCAGGCGATGGCGATCTCGACGCAACTGCCCGACAGCCCGTTCGGCCAGGCCTACACCGCGCTCGACCGCGCCCTGACCGAACAGATCCGCGCCCTGATCGCCCGGCTGCAGGAGATTGGCCTGGTGCGCCAGGACATCGACGGTGCAGCGCTCGGCGAACTGATCTTCAACAACATGAACATGATGTTCATCGAATTCGTGAAGCGTGACGCGGCGAAGATACCGGAACTGCGCGCGGCGATACGGAGGCAGAATAGGATATTGGTGGCGGCGATTGGGGTGTGACACGTCAGGAGCAGGCAGGAGAAAGCGTCGCTTCCGCACAAGACCTGGTTTCAGACGCGGGTCGCCTCTTGAGTTGAGTTTGAAATCTGGTACAACCTGGGAGGGCATAATAGGGGGAGGGGTAAATGGGGACGTTTTCAGTCTGGCATTGGGCGATCTTGCTGCTGTTGATCGGCGTGCCTGTTTTCCTTGCCGTTCGATCAGCCGCGAAGCCGTCACAGAATCCTGAGGCTCTTGTGGGCTTCGGCGGCTGGCTGATGCTGCTGGCTATCGGTCAGGCAGTGTCACCATTGCGGACGCTTGCCGACTTCGCCAATTCGACCGACGGCTACCAGCAACTCATGACCCTCTCGAATGGGCCGCTGGCGGTGTATGGCGAGGTTGCCCTCAATCTGGCATTTCTGGCGCTTCAGCTGATTGTGCTCGTTTCGATGCTGCGGCGTAGCCGCCGCTTTCCGCAATTGTTTCTGCTCCAGTGGCTGGCGATTCCCGTCGTGTTTATCCTGGACACGATCTGGGTTGCGTCAGTTCTGGGCGTTCCGGTGAGCCTGGTGCTCGCAGGCGATGCGCTGGTGGCCCCCATAGTCTCGTTTGTGGTGACAGGGCTCTGGGTCGCCTACGTCAACAAGTCTGTCAGGGTGCGGAACACGTTCACCAGGATTGGGGCATCCGCCCAGGTTGCGAGCGCGTCATAGAAGGCAGCCAAATTGGGATATTTTGGAGCATAGATACCCGGAGTTGCGCGCGGCGATCCGCAGGCAGAACCGGATTTTGGCGGCGGCGATCAGGGTGTGACCTCGTGCACCACTATGTCGTCATCGAACCTGGAACGGCCAAATCCCGAGCCGAATGACCGCAACTGTCGTCCGTGACGGCTGCGAGCTTTTGGAAGGTCTTTATTTCGGCTTCGTTTATAGGTGCTGCCCGCGCTTTCGCCTGGAGATCAGCCAGGCGCGCCACGAGCGCTTGCGACGTCTCGACTTCAGGGCTCATCATTTTCATTTGTCCGATTTCAGCGGCGGTTTGACGAGCACACCCCGCCGCCATCCCTGCCGGCGGGCGTGGCCGGTTCGAAGTTTCAGTCGTAGACTTTCACAATCTTGCGTGTGCTCGGGTCCACCAGAACCGTTCGGTTGTCGACCAGCGGTATTTGACGTTGGGGACCTCGTGGAGCTCGACCGTGTCTGGCAGAGCCGTGCCGACGTTCAACTCCATCCCCGGAAGCTTCACAGAAGCCAAGGGTTGCTTCTTCACGTATTCGCGCACGACGGTGTCCTGTTCCTGTGTGACAACCACATCCTGTGCCGCAACTGCGCCGACGCTGGCCAACAGCAAGAGCGCCGCAGCGGCGCTGCTTAGGTGCATCCTCATAGTTTTTCTCCTCTTGTAACTGGCGGCAGCACGATCGGCTGGCCACCCGAACACGTCGCCAGGCCAAACGTTCCTCATACGGGCTTCTGGCTGAACCTGGCGCAGGACCAAAGTCTGATTGGCAAACGCAATGGTCTTACCCGTTGGGAGTAGGCGGAACGGCTTAGGCCTGAAGGTTGTTGTCTCTGCAAACGCGGAGAGAAACAGTGGAAAAAAGTGTCGGCCAGGCGCGATGGTTGCTCGCACCGATTTTGGCAACAGCCATCACCTTCCTGGTGATGGGGATAGTCCTTGGCTGACATGACGTGGATCGGCGCGGTACGTCCCTTCCTGCGCTGATAGGACCCGTGAGCCGCTTCGGCGGCTGGCGGGTCCTGTATTTCACCGTGCGCTGGGCTGCTCATTCGGCAGCGCGCTCTTTTTAGCTCAGGTACCTTGGGAGGTTTATTATGGATCGGCGATCCTTCTTGACTGCAATGTTTGGTGTTGCCGGGGCAGCGGCCCTTGCAAGCGCTGTCCGCCCAATCGACGCAGTGGCGGGTGTTCCAGGAGCCGGACGCGGCATCCTCGATGAACTTGAGACGCCACAAACAGCGACCTTTGACGAAGATGCACAGGCAGAAGTGCAGCAAGTCTACCATCGGGACTGGCACCACCGTCCCCACCGCCGCCGCCGGCGAGGCTGGAGACGGGTTTGCCGCAGTTACTGGCGGCATGGCCGCCGTCGCGTCCGGTGCTACCGCCGACGGGGACCTTCGGTCGTCCTTCGATTTTAACTAGTTTTCCGCCTTGGCCCGTTCCGGCTCGCGCGCCGAGAACGGGCCGGTTGGGATTTTTTTTGGTGAACGATAACAATGACATTGGTCCAAAGATTGAATGCGAGTGGCAGCGCAAACCAACCGGGAAATGACAACGACCATGCCGCGGGGTTTGCGGACGCCGTCTCGTTGCCGGACGAGGAAAACATTGCCGACCTTGTCAGGCGAACAGAGCGCATGGCCATTTTGGTGTTTCTAGGAATGGGCGGCTGGTTGATGTTAGTGCCCGCTATTTACCTTGTACTGACCCACGGGATATGAACGACTTTCGGTGTCGCGGTAGCTGACTGCAGCATGTCAGCGGAAGCTAACGCAACATCCATGCGCGTCCAAAGTTGAATTGCGGGAGCATCGCATCGCGGCTTCCGCACCCCGTTTCCTGTATCGGCAATATGGGGACGGGCTGTTTTGCTGGCGCGAGGCACAAGTGTCTGGAACCACCTATTATAGTGGTCCACGTCCGGCATGCTGGGAAGGCGCTCTCATCCAACCAGCCGCGCATACTCGGCCTCCGGTTTGCCGTAGGTGCCGTTTGCGCAAGCCGCAAGGCCGCTGCGGTCCCTGATATGCACTTCGCCTCGTCGAGAATAGATGAAACCGCGCCCTTCCAGCACTTGCAGTCCAACGGTAACCCCTGGGCGTCTTGCTCCAAGCATGATGGCGAGAAACTCGTGGGTGATCGCAAGGCGTTCGCCGTGGACCCGATCGTCACACATTAGAAGCCAGCGCGCCAACCGCTCTTCAAGGTTTGATTTTGCGTTGATCAGGGCCGTATAGCTGGTCTGGATGTGGAAGTAGTGGACATAGCGCAACAGGAACAGGCGCAACGTTGGGCTGTTCGCAAGAGCCTCCTTGAAGGGCTCGGCTCCGATCCTGAAAGCGCTGCCGGGCGACTGAATGTAACATTGATGCGCCGCATAGTCAGCGCCCATCACGAGCGCGGCACCGGTCATTCCCTCAAAGCCGACAAGACCTACCTCGGCCTCCTTACCTGAAGCCGCCGCGACCACAGAGGCAATGCCGTCTTCCAGGAAGTAAACCGTTTCGATCTCCGAATCGGCTTTCTCCAAGGTCATTTTCAGCTCGAGGTCACACAGTTCAAGGTGTGGCTGCAAAAGCCCCAGGTCACCAGGGTTAAGCCGACGCAACAATTGGTTTTTATAGGAATCGTTCTCTTGATTGGTCATAGCTCAATCCCGCTTGGGGCAAGAGCTTTCCAATCTCCCTGCCGTCCGCGCCCGTAAACACGTGCAGACGATTTAGAGAAGATACGCCCACTGGCGCGCGATTGACAGTGAAATGCGACCTGATGCACGGCGTCCCCCAGCCGCCGAATTACAAAACAGGGGTGTGCAAAGTTAAAGGGTTGGAATCGTAAAGAACTCTGCTTCGTACGAATCCGACAATTTCGTGATCGCGGCCAACGCCGGCATGATGTGCATGGTTATCGATGTCGAGGTAGAGCGACGAGAAGGCGACTGGCAGGACCGACTGGCAACGCGAAGGCTGTGCTCCATAACGGGTCAAACAATTTGGCATCTAAATTGCTCTGACAGGTATGGGGTGGGCGAGAGCCCGTCGCTTCGCAAATGGAGCGGCGGGTCTACTCTACCAGCGACTGTCGAATGGCCACAGCAACAGGATGTACCCGCTTTTCAGCAGAAGCTAACGGAACATCCGGGCGCGTCCAAAGTTGGATTGCAGGAAGCGCCGCATGCCGGCTTCCGCAGCCCGTTTCGTGTCACCGGCAATGTGGGCGGGACGGGCTGTTTTGCGTCGGTACGCGATTTTATCCAAGCGGTGACTACTTGTGGGTAATCCAGTCCAACAAGCCTGCGTCAACCTGCTCGCACCCGACATATTCGCGGACCAAGCTTTCAGCCAGGTGGCGCCATTCACACTCGGGAACGCCTGTTTCCCGGACCAGGTTTCGAAATGCAGAGCGGAGAATGTCGGCATCGAAGGCCGAGACGGCAACAGGATCTGGGTCCGGATCTTCCCGGCCTCGGGCCAGGTCATCGCCGTGACGTTGGCGAAGGCCCTTGAGCAGTTCGCGCGAGGCCTCGATTGCGCGTCGGGAGTGGTCCATACCGCGGCGAAATGAGGCGGTTCCGGCCAGGGAATGGTGCCGCAACCGAAAGCTGGTTTCTATAGCCGCGCGTGCGACTTCTATATGCGTTTCAACCATCGCGGCCTCCCTTCCTGCGAAGGGATTTATTTACTCTCTTTTCGCGCGCGACCCAAAAAGGATTCAACGTACGGTTTGATACGCAAGGGCGGCGTGCAGAGGGCTGCGGATCGTGGACGTCTCTAACGAGCATTCGGGCGTGAGCAAGCTGTTCGAGCAAGACCAGCATTTGCTGCTCGCTCATAGGCAAGGTCGGCACGCAAGATTCTCGCCAATACAATCTCGTCAAGCGCGCTGACCCCAGTTTTGGATCAGGGTCTAATGTGGCGGAAATACAACGGCACATATCGGCGCGCTCTGCTACGAGAGGGTGGGTTACAGGGGATCACCTATGAAGAAGCTGCTTCTTGGTTTGTCGTTGTCTCTGCTGGCTTCGTCGGCGTTCGCTGCCGATGCCATGGTCGAAGAAGTCGCCCCGGTTTTCAGCTGGACAGGTGGGTATATCGGTCTTCAGGCAGGCTACGCTCGGGGTGATGGAAATATACGGCAGGCCAACGGCCCGGGCTTCATTGAGACAGATCCTGACGGGTTCCTTGGAGGTGTCTACGCCGGTTACAACTACCAGATGCCGAACAATATCGTCATTGGTGCGGAACTGGACGTCGTATATGCGAATGTTGATGGCAGCGGCCAAATATTCGCCGCTCCCGGTCTCCCATTTCCGGGCGGCATCGGGATCGAGGAACTTAAGTGGAGTGGGGCGGCAAGACTTCGACTGGGATATGCCGTTGATCGCTTGCTTCCCTATGTCGCGGGTGGCGTTGCATTTGGCGGCATCGACGCAAGCAGTAATACCGTCTCAGGTTCTTTCGGAGACACATTTACTGGATGGACGATAGGCGCGGGCTTGGACTACGCCATGACCGACAATCTTCTGCTGCGCGCCGAGTATCGCTATACTGATTTCGGCACTGAATCATTGCCGAATGGTAATGTTGATCTGAAGATCAATGAGGTTCGCTTCGGCATCGCCTACAAATTCTAGGCCACTGAAGGCCATAGAGAGAGCCTGCCGCCCAACCGCGACGGCCTTTTTCTTTGCGCAACAACAGGGAAATATCTCGGCAATGCGTCGTCGCATCCCTGGGACGGCGTCTCCCGCCTGGTTCCTGTCTTAGTGGTGGCTTTGGGCGTGGACCGCTTTACATGCCTTGAGGAAAGTAGGAATATTGTCCTCGGGTGAGGCGACTCTTAAAAGGTGTCGCAATGGCTCGGTCAAAACCTTCGAAGCGGTTATCACAGGCTGAAATCGAGCGCTTTCTCGTGGCGGCGGAAGCGCTGCACCTGAGCATCATCAAGCCGTTCATATCGCCGCATTGCGACCATTACAGAAAGAGCGCGTCCTGCATGAGGTGCTGTTAAAGGCGGTGCGGGAAGTCACCGGGAAGGATGCTACGTTCATCAGGTGGAACTTGACCGGCCCAGCACGACAAGGGCCGGAGCACCCGGCAGAAGAGCCCCATAGCATTGTCCGGAACGGACGAAGGGCCTGAACCGCGAACTATTTGCGATCCAGGCCCCTGGCCGTCGGGTTCTTGGCGACATTGCGCCCGCGGAATGCCATTCACAAGCTGGACCTTGGTCTTGCTATTCCTGCGGAGCGCGTCAACGTCGGAGACGCGCTGAACAGTTAGAATTTCATCGCGATGCCGACGCGGAAATCGTGCGTCTGAAGCGTGTGTTCCAGCGTGCATCCGCCGCCGCAATATTCAAGCGACTTCTTGCCGAAGAAGGAGAAGTCGTATTCGCCTCGCAAGAACACGTTGTGTGTGAGAGCGACGTCGATGCCTGCTCCAACAATACCACCGACCAAAGTTGCATCCCGCTCGGCGTTTCCACCTGGATAGAACGTCTTCAGCTTTGCGGCGGTTACACCAGCCGTGACAAACGGCATGTAGGCTCCGATGTCCATGCCAACGCGACCCTTTACGGATCCGAACAAACCTGTGGAGGCGTCGAGAACGCCTGGGCCTGGAATATCGTCGAAGGTGTTCTTCTTAAAGCGGTAGCCAAGCTCGCCTTCAACGCCATAGACAATCTTGCCGGATTGGAAGTTATAGCCTGCAAAGCCGCCGACCGCGGCCGAGCCGACGTTGTGCGTTGCGCCAGCCTGGGCGCCCGGCTCATAGATCTTGTAATGTTCCAACGTTCCGGCGCCGAACACGCCGGCGTATGGCCCTTGCCAAGTCCATTCAGGGGTGTCGACAGGAGCGGTCATCATATCGGCAGCGATGGCCGGAGCCGCCGAAAGCGCAACGAATGAAGCGAGCAAAAAAGCTTTCATGAAATCCCCATCAAATCGCCAAGCGCTTTATATCGATGAGCCTGCAACTTTGTATGTAGCTAGGAAGTCACACCTGTAGACTAAGTTGCTGCGCCTGAATTCGGCGACTAGGTATCAGGAAGGCCGGTGCAAACAGGCATCCCGCGAGGAGCTCCGGACTTCCGCGGCCGAACACCGGCGCCGCCACAACCTCTGGAATGAAACTCAACGCCGGCGAGGAATGGCAGTCAGGTTTCGACGCGGGCATTATCCAGAAATTCGAGAGCGGAGCGTGGAAGGTGCCGTTCTAATCTTCAATAAATCCCGCCGCCGCACGGTGGCGGGCTTTCCACATGGTGATGCTCCGGGGCGGATATTCTCGCGGGTAAGTGCATGATTTCCAACGTGGATCAGGCGGCGGATCGAACTCGATGACAATAGATTGACTGTCTGAATTTACTCAATTGCCGCACTTTTGCTGGTGCCCCCGGACGGAATCGAACCGCCGACCTTCGGTTTACAAATTTTGTGCCAGCGTATCCCAAAGGGCAACGTTGCTTAACGCAAGAATCATCAAGCCATTGATATTACGTGATAGTTGGCGTCGTGAGCACCGGTTTGCGCAACGGTCCATAACGTGACATAACGTTACCTGGATTACCCCTGACGTTACCCCGGAGCGAAAACTGATGCCAACCGCGATCCCTGCGCAGCACAAGAAAGCCGCTGCATTCATCAGCGCATTGAAGCCAGCGACGACGCGGCAAGAGATACCCGACGACGCACAAGCGGGGCTGTATCTCGTCATTCAACCAAGCGGTGCGCTGTCATGGGCGGCACGAACAAAGATCGAAGGCAAAGCAGCCAAAGTTACGATCGGACGCTATGACGAAGTTGGCTCCAACGAGCGCGTCAACAGCATCGTTTCACCAACGCAAGCGCTCAACGTGACCCAAGCCCGCGCGTTGGCCGAAAAGGTGATCGCCGACGCGAAGCGCGGCAATGATCCTCGCCAACGCAAAATCGATCGAACCGGCGTTGCAGCTTGGTTTGATGAATTCATCAAGACCGCTCGCGCAACCGGTTTTAAGGGCAGGGCAGTCAAGGCATCGACCGCAGATGAATACGAAAGGATCATCACAACCAACATCAAGCCGCATTGGAAGCACGTCGCAGATATTAGGACGATTGATTACCGGGACATTGAAAAGCTATTGGCGAAGCTCACGCCGGGCGCCCGCCGCAATGCATTCGCGGTCCTATCGGCATTTTTCCGCTGGAAGCCAGTTGCGCGAGCAATTGGCCGCAACATCATCGAGCTTGCCGAAGCGCCGGCAAAGCCGCAGAGCCGTGACCGCGTTCTATCTCACGATGAAATCAAGCGTATATGGAAAGCATCCAGCGAATGCGCTTATCCGTTTGGGCCAATGGTGCAACTGCTTTTGCTGACAGGGCAGAGGCGCGATGAGATTGCAAATCTCAAATGGTCGGAATTAACCGACGATCTGGGCGTGATCACGCTCGAAGGATCGCGCACTAAAAACTCCAGCGCTCATGTCGTGCCGCTCGCGCCACTCGCACAATCGATTATCAAGGCACTGCCACGGATTGCAGATGCAAAGGGCAATCCATCCGAATGCGTGTTCACCACGACAGCAACTACACCGTTTAGCGGCTTTTCCAATGGCAAGAAGGCGTTGGATCGTCACTGCGGCGAACCGGCATTGCCGGATTGGCATCTGCACGATTTGCGACGCACTGCGGCAACGGAACTCGCCAAGCTTGGAATCAAGCAGGAAGTGACCGAAGCAATTCTAAACCACAAAACAGGTAAAGTAAGCGGCGTTGCCGCAATCTATAATCGCTACGATTACCAAGACGAAAAGCACGATGCGTTGATACAATGGGCGAATCGCATCCAATCGATCATCGCAGACAATGTAACGATAATGAAAAAATCCGCATAGACCGGGACATAGGCTGTTTAATACTTAAAAATGTTAGTTTCCTGGCTTGACTGTTTTCGCACGTTATGGCCCGATGTGTTAGCCGCCTGGTCGAGTGATCGGGCGGCGTGATGGCTGGATGGCCAAAAGCCCGATCTATGCGGGCGGTAGGGTTGGATGACCCCGAACCGGGATGGCCGGTGCCTATTTCCACTCAATCCGCCGCGCCACGGAGCGCGTTGATAGCAAGGCATCCAATGTCAACCGTTGACACACTCATCCCTGCGCCCGCCGTCTGCGCCATTTGTGGCGGCATCACTCCAATGACCCTACACCGCTGGCTGCACGGCGCTTACGATCGCCGGACAGGCCGGGAAACGCCGCCTGTTCCTGATTTCCCGAAGCCGCGCCGCATCAACAACCGCAGGTACTGGCTGCGGGCGGAAATCGAACAATTCGCAGTCGGTCGGATGGCCGGCTGACACCCTTGCGAATACCCCGGTCAAGTTTTGATTGCGCGTGATTTCCTTTAAGGCATTGAGTTAAAACAATATTTCCAAATCAGATCATCAAACAGCAGATTTGATGCTCAAAAAAACGACCCGGCGAAGCGCGCGAACGCTGGCCGGGCCACATAAGGATTTTTGCTATGACCAACCCTATAACCCCGGCGCTGTCGGGAAGCAATCTCGGTTACGCATTGTGGCTGGCTGGACAGGGCATGGCCGTTTTGCCGCTCAATCCCGCCAATAAGCTGCCGTACAGCAACCACGATGTTGCGGCGATCATCAACACTCCAGAGCCGCCGAAAGGCGAAGGTGGCTTGAAATTTGCCACAACGGACCTCGCATCAATTCGCGCATGGTGGTCGATTTGGCCGGGCGCGATGATCGGTATCCGAACCGGCAGCATATCGGGCGTCTATGTGCTCGATATCGACCGCAAGAACGGCAAGGACGGGTTCACCGCGATCAAGGCGAACAGTTGGGTCATTCCGCAAACGGTGGCGCTGCAAACCCCTTCCGGTGGCGCGCATTACTATTTCCGCATTCCTCGCGACGGCGCGCAACGATGGAAAACTGATGCTGGCGAGCTAGGCGTTGGCGTGGATAGAAAAGGTGATGACGGCTTTATCGTCTGGTATGGCGCTGATCTATCGCAGCCAATGGCCGAACCGCCCGCATGGATGACCGGCAACGGCGGCATCACAACTGGTCCGCGCGAAGATCGCAAACCACTCGGAACCGACCCCGCGTCAGACTTTGAGGCGGCAACCAAAGCACTGCGAGAAGTTAATCAGAACGACCTGGACTATCCCGAATGGCGCAACGTCACATGCGCCTTCAGGCAATCGGCGACGGGCCTTGGTGTTCATGACGATCTTGTGCGCATGGTTTGGGATAGTTGGTGCGCCGGATATGCCAAGAACGACCTTGCCGATAATGACAAGCTATGGCGATCCGCCGACAACGGGACATTTGTCGGCTGGACATCATTGCATTGGAAAGCTTACGGCAGACCACCGCAGCCGGACCCTGCGAAGCTATTTGGCGCGCCGGCATCGCAACCGCAGCCGCAGCCGGGATTGCCAGCACCGCAACCGCGCGACGGGTATGTTAAGATCATTTCGACATCGACGGGCGACAGCGGCAAAAATACATTGATCGAGACCGTTAAAGTTCTGCACGGAAACTTGCCGGTCGCATTTGACGAATTTACGCAAACCGTGCTGGCAACGCATCCCCTGCCTTGGGACAGGCACTCAAGTTTTCCCCGGCAATGGTCGGAATTGGACACCATCCATTGCCAACTCTACGTCCAAGCGCTTTTCGTAAAGCCGGGCAAAGATACCGTGCACGATGCCGTGGCGATCATCGCAAATAGGCACAAGCGGCACCAAGTCCGCGACTATCTCAACAGCATCACATGGGACGGCGTGCCGCGACTGGCCCAACTCGCAAGCGGCTATTTCGGGACGCCAGACACGCCTTACGCAAGCATCACCGGGACCAAATTCATGATTGGTGCTGTTGCCCGGATCATGCAACCCGGATGCAAGATGGACAACGTTGTGATCCTCGAAGGCAAGCAGGGAACCGGCAAATCGAGCGCAATCGCAATGCTTGCTGGCCCGCTATGGTTCACCGACGAATTGCCCGATCTGCACACCAAGGATGCTGCAATTCAGTTAGCGGGAAAATGGATTATCGAGCTTTCGGAATTGTCGGCTTTGAAGCGTGCCGACATTGAGACGATCAAGAAATTTATGGCCCGATCAACAGACACGTATCGCGCACCATATGAGCGCACCACCGCCGACCATCTGCGCCAATGCGTGTTCATCGCCACGACCAACGATGAGCATTACTTAAAGGACCAGACTGGAAACCGGCGATTTTGGCCCTTAGTGTGCGGAACGATCAGCGTTGAGGCGATCAGGCGGGACCGGGACCAGCTATGGGCCGAAGCGCTCGCGCGATATCGAGCCAACGAACGTTGGTGGCTCGACGGCGACGAGGCGAGTCAAGCAGAAGCCGAACAGGACGAGCGTCGCGAGCTTGACCCTTGGGAGGAACGCATTGCGGCCTATGTCGCGGCAATGGGCGATTTGCCGGTGACGATTTCGCAGCTTTCGACAACTCTTGGCATTTCCTTTGATCGCTTGAACAGCAGCATCAACAAGCGAATTGCTCGCTGTCTGACAAGAGCGGGATATGGAAGGAAACAAATCCGAATTGGAAATGAACGGGTCTGGCAGTATGTGCGAAATTCATAAGGACGGCTCAAAATTACGATGAACAACCATTTGGATGGGATCGTCACCGGTGTCACCTCCCGGCACCGGTGACTTCCCTATATTACTCCATTTCCATACGCGTCTAACGTATGTGTTGTATGTGTTTTCTATCACTCTCCAGTAATCTACTGGTGACACTGGTGACAGTGATGACAAGCCCTAAAACCGGCCATTTGCTGTCACCACTTCGATGGTTGGGCAAATGGTGACGCTAGTGCCACGCTGAAACCCGTCCACAAAGCGCATTACCCCTGCAATTACCCACTGCGCGTTGATTCCGATGTGCCGCTTTATCAAGCATTTGAAATCGTTGCGCATTGTTTGCGATGAATGCGGCGTGGCATCGGTTGCGGTGTTTGCTGCTCTTTGAAAAACGGTGCCTACCTTTAAGCCGCTCTAATTCTCGCCAATTTGTCGCGTGCGTTCTGTTCTCGGGCGACATTGGCCAATTCCTTGCTGACAACTCTTCGCCCAATTGGCCAAAATGAAATTCCAGCCAATTTGAATGCCTGTACCCCAAAGGGTATCCCGATGATGGTCAGGCAATTAATTACACCTGAGATCATGTAGCCAGCAAACAAGACGATGCCGAATGTGCAGGCCCACAGAACGTTAAAAATAAATCCGATTGTCCCGGTTGCTGCAGTTTTCGCCGATAGCCCTTTTGCATCAAGTTCCCGGACATGAACGACGTCCTTGCCAAATGGAAACGCAGAGATTTTCGCCATCTCAATTGATGCGCGCGCAAGCGGCAGACCCACAATTGTTAGTGCAAAAACAGCCGCACCGATGAGCCAAATTACGGCCAGCACTGCTCCACCTAGCAAGAACCAAATTACATTCCCTGCGAACCTTCCCCTCCCAATGTCGCGGTCCCTTAGATAGGTCCGATCCATGCGGTTATTCGCCAATTGCTCATCTTAGCGCAAGCGGTTGTTGTGATATTTTTGCTTGGCGGAGATGCCTTCCGTCCAATCGGTGGCACAAGCAATTGATATCGATTGTGGAATTGTTTGCGATGATATCGCACTCGCCATCCAAACTAACCAAAAAGGTACGAATTGCGATGGTGGAATAAATTCGATCGTCTTGACTGTGCGATCAAATTCAAGCAATGCGCGGTGAAAAGGTGAATCTTTCGAAGTTCTGGTAGTAAATCCTTCCACCCGGTCAAATCATATTACGACTATAATCGATTTTACCTGTTGACAGCCTTTTATGGAGAGAGCGATACCTGAGCATATTTCCCAAATCAGGAGCAGTTTCATGAAAGTCAACTCCAACGCTACCGATCGCGCTACACTGCTGACCATCAGCGGGGACGATGGCACACAGCATTCCGCTGTTGCATTCGTCCCCTCTGAAACCTTCGCTAAGGACAGCCCGCTTGCGAGCGCCTTTTCTTCGATTACGGCCGCCCTTCCGATCTTGAGCGATCTAATGAACAGCGCGTGCAGCCGTCTCATGCCCAATGCGCGCGCCGATGAGTTGTGCGGCATTTTCGAAAGAAATTTGGCCAAGCCATTTCAGGCGGCACAAGCTAAGAGCATCGCGGAGGCGGCTGCCATTGATGCGGCCGAGACGCGGCTAAAGGCGTACCGCACGGGAGACCCGTCACTAAATGCCATGATTGTCGGCCGGTTCGCGGCGATGCCGTTGGCTGCACAAGCCACATGGGCGCCAACTGCATCGCTTGAAGAGACCAGCGCGTTGCAAGGGGCAGGACGTGATTTTTTCCGAAGCGTGACCGATGACAACATTTGGCAGCTTGTCGATCGCCGGCACATGATGCTTGCACATATCAAAATGACTGGCCTCCAGGCGGACTATATGCGCCAGCCAACCGCCGCCGATCCCATCGCCCACGGGCCAGATTTGCAGGCTGTTGAAAATGCCGCCGCGAAGGCTCTGGAGCGTCATTGGGCACGGCGCAACTTGGTCAATGCTGCGGAAGGCTCCTTGCGCTCGATGATTGCCGCTGTGGCTTTTGCGACTGGCAAAACACCGGACGGAGCTTTCAATTTGCTCACTGGGAAGACGGCATGAGCATCGGGCTCGCCAAAATCATTATACTGCCAACAAAATCAAAGTTGAGCGCCGCCGAGTTGTCGGCGGTGTTCGGCGGTGCATCTCGGCAAAAGCTTAGGTCGTGGCGTTCGCGCCACGGATTTCCAAGATCCGACCGGCAGGCAAACACCTCATACACCGCAACAGCACATGTTGCCGCCTGGCTCGATCAGCGCGGCGTGAAAATCCAGTGGACTTAATCATGCCCCCCGATGCCGCCCCTAACACTAGCGTTGTCCGTTTGGAGCGACTTCCGGATGGCAAATTTGCGCCCGGCTCTGGTGGCCGTCCGCTTGGCAGTAAGAACCGCATTTCCAACGAAGCGCTAACAGCTGTTCGTGGGATGAAGGACGCGGCGATTGAACAACTGCGCGCCAAACTGGAACGCGGCGAATGGGACGCGATCGTCTTTGTGTTGAACCGCATATTGCCCAAAGACAGGCCGGTTGAGCTTTTTGGAGCAACCCCGTCCGACATCGCCACGGCACTTCAAACCGGCGATATCACCCCTGACGAAGCGCGCTCAATCGCGACAGCTTTGTCCAAGCTTGCGGAAATTGGCGAGCTTGAACAGCTTCGCGAACGCCTAGCGCAATTGGAAAATCTGGTAGCGGTTAATGGCAACGTTGCAAAGTGAGAGGCGCCGCCTCGCAGCGATCGAAAAACTGATCTGGCAAAAGCAGCGACCGGCCACTGACCCTTTTGCGGCGCTTTCTCCAGAACAGCGGGAATTTGCGCAACGATGGAAGGCGCGACACAACGGGGAACCCGGTTCACTCTACGATGCAATGATTAACAACGACTGGACGCCATACGATTGGATAACACCCCTGATCAAATTCGCTACCGAAACAGATTTGGCGGATGTCTACCGACGAATGACCGGAGGGTGAAATGCAGATAGTTTATATCGTTGATGCTGGACTGGATTTCATCATTGAAAATGAGACGGTTGTCAAAATCGGAAAGCACTCGTCAAAAGATGTCTATTCGAGCGCCATCCGCGTGGACCGCCTGGACGTCACCACTGAGCGAACCGCAGTTGATGGCGATCGCTTGAAACTCGATGCCTGGGCGCTAACCGACTTTGCCGCCTGGCTATATGGGGAAATACCAAACGTGGCACCTCATCAATTCTGCGACAGGTTCTTGGGCTATTTCCCCGGCTCATGCGATCTCATGGACGTGCTGCGGGGCATTATCAACATTGTTGCACCGCAGTCATTGGCGCGACTACCGCAGGGCGACGAAACCTATTTCATTGCAAGGGCGCGCGCATCTAATGTGGACGGGTTTAATGAGCTAGCTGAGGCTTGGCCTCCATTGGGCGGGTAACGATTTTCCTAGCCTTCCCTAGTGTGTCAGTTCGAAATTTGAAGGGCTTCGACAGCGGTGGGACTGCCCAGCCTGTGCCAGGCCTCTTCATACTCAGGAAGCGCGTAGGATTTTGGCTGCAGCCAATACGATACCGCGCCAGTTGGACTCATTCCCCGATGCGCTGCGGCTCTCACTTCTTCCTTCGTGAGGACATAGCACGTTGGTGCTGCGGTGTTCGCATTGATCGTTACAACCCACCAATCTGAACGGAGAGTGACTAGCGAACCGCCCAAGGGCACTGGGTATTTTTTAGATAGGGCTTTTGACTGAATCGGTAGGACGCGGCTTTCATCGTCGCTTGCGGCATACAGGTCTGCGCTCCGTGCGTTTCGCACCGTGGGCATGACATGCCAACCGCGCCTCGATAATTCTCGCGCTACATGGTACAGACCGGCGTTGCCAGTCAGTTGATGTCGCATTTGCCTTCCCCCTACTAGGCTTCCCGCTTCGTGTCCGTACCGCGATTTCCCGCCTGGCGCAGTAACGTTCATCTTCTCGCACAGATCGTCCACCGACCAAAGAGTTGTGATACGCCAGCGGCCATCGCGGTGCCGGCGCACATAATAACTTCTTTTGCGAAATCATCGCCGCATGGTAGTGCGCGAACGGAAGTCGCTATTGGGAGGGCACTCTTGTATTTGAAAACCACCGGGCAATTTACGCTGTCTGATCCAGCGTCGATCAACGTAAGATGTCCCGCTTGCAGGCATGTAGGAAGTTTTTCTCATGTTGGTCTGAATGACGTAAACAGCACCGTAGTCGAAAAGAACGAAAGCGGGCGCAATGTGGCGATCGGCACGAAGATGTTTGGAATTCGGGTCTGTCCAAACATTGAATGCAATTCCGTGTTGTTCTTTGCTCGGCAGTCGCCGGGCGGAGCAGCAGTGACTTTCCCACCCGAAGTGATCGATTTCGACGCCAGCAATTTGCCTGCGGGTATTTTGGCATCGCTGGAAGAGGCTGTAAAATGCCATGCGTCCGGTTGCTATCGGGCATCTGCACTCATGGTGCGCCGCACCCTAGAGGAATTGTGCGAGGACAAAAAAGCGGTTGGATCAAATTTAAAGGCACGCGTGGCTGCATTGAGTGCGGTGGCGATAATTCCGTCGGAATTGCTAAATGCAGCCGACGAACTGCGGATTCTTGGAAATGATGCCGCGCACATCGAAGCGAAGGATTATGACAAGATCGGAGAGGTAGAGGCAGAGCTTGCTATTGAACTTGCAAAAGAACTTCTCAAAGCTGTCTACCAGTACACCTCGCTTCTATCACGTCTAACGGCTCTGAAGAAAAATAGGCCTACATAGGTGAATCGCCGCGCATGTGTCGCACCCGACCAGTTAAGCCGGGTTGGTCCGCCCTGATGAGCAGCAAATATCCAAACAGATACTGGCGACGCAGACGCACAGGGAATTCGAAATGAAATCAGATCCCAACGTTTGTTTTCAGTGAAATTGACTGCCGGCGGGGATTTGGAGGGGTAATTCTCAAGACGCCTTTACGCGGCGTCCACCATTGCGGGATGCCGGTTGCCGCTTTGCGCTTGCGAGCACACGCTTTCGCTCTACGTTAAATTCCGCAGCCGACTTCGACGTAAACATCTCATCATCGCTGACGCTCAGAGAGAACCGATCAATTTCGTTAGTTTCCTCAGCGCGAAGGTATGCAATAAAGTGCTCTACTCGCTCCAACCGCTTCCGCACACGCTGGAGGCGCTCTCCGCGAGTGAAAAGGCCATATTCTTGGCGTGCTGCCTCTGCTAGATAATTACTAGTTTGCTCATCGAACACACCGCAGTCAATACTAATCAAGTCAAGATAGGTAAAATCATATGCCAAGGTGCGGTATATATACAATCCATAACCGGTAAGCTTAATACTATCAACAGATTCAGAATAATAATCGACGCGGTTATTTGACTCGATCAAGCCATGCTTCAATAAAACATCAACGTTGGCAACGAAGTCGTCAATCATGTTAAATATTTCAGCGAAGTGCGCTTTGAGGTCGCTCATTGGAACATAAGCAATCGACGCACCGTCTATATTCTTAGCAAGTTTGCGAAGTATTCTCAAGGTGGTAAAATGAGAGGTGTTTCTAAGGCTGCGAAGCTGATAGATGTTTGGCATATCGCTAAGCTTTTCATCATAGAAATACCTATTGGGAATCATCACAGGTTTAACCACCTGATGAACTTGAAAATTCCAGCCACCCGCAGAAAGCATCTCTTCCACATTGGTGTATCCTGATAGCAAGAAACTCCGAAACAAATCGAGCGACAGACGAGTGTCTCCGTGCGCACATGCAGTTAAGAAGGCACTGAGCGGCGATTTCTCGCTCCGAAACTCACGTTCGATGATCTCCAAATATTTGCAGCTGTCCTCAATGGAGGCTTCATCTGCGCTCACCAGCGAAGCTCTTCTGTTCCCATCACGAAGGAGGCTTACGGTGTATGCCAGACGTTTGCGGAAAACCTGTGCTGGCTTTGGCGAGCTGATATGGAAGCCGGCATTCTGAAAGGCGTCGAGCACTCCGTGGATCTTTGAATTGTGAAATCGCTCTTCACGCATTGAGATTAAGGCAATGCACTCCAACTCATCCGAAATCTCCTGCGCCGAGGTAAAGCAAAAATCCTGATGTGCGCCAGAGTATTGGTCAGTATTGTCAACGACGACAATGATACCCTTTCCCTGCGCTTTCCAATAATCCACAAGCTTTCTGGCACAATAAGGTCTATCGTTTTTCCATTCACTGACCAGACCGTTCAAGGTCGTGTTGTAAGATTCGGATGACTTCGGTAGCCCAGACAGTTCTTGGCGAGATGCAACGGCAAATCGATCCGAAAAGAGCTTGTCGATTAACGTCTCTCGGCGCGATGAAAGCAGGTCGTCTCTATCTAAAGACCTAATCAAGCTGTTCCAAATTGCCGCACGAATTACTGCAGGTTCCTCGGGCGTCTTCAGGAGATCAATAATCGCAACTATCGCATGATCGCGAAGCCATGGGGGCGGATTATAATGCAGCAGCCTCTTGATGAAGGTGGATTTGCCGGACCCTTTTCCGCCGAACAGGACCAGGACCTCGCCTTTGCGCTGGAGCTTTACATTCTTCGTCAGTCGGCCTCCTAGGTGCCCACCCTTTCCTGTGTCCTCAAGCTGCTTGACGTTGTACGACTCGAAATATGGGGAAAGGGAATCTTGAATAAGTGTCCTCATGCCGCCAAAGCGCTGTTTATAATCCCGTTCTGAGACATAGCATCGATCCATAAATTCCGAATCGTTATCTCCGATGACGCCAAAGTAGTGATTTATGATAGGCCGCAGAAGTGCAGCTAGTCGGTTGGAGTTAATTGGGTGGGAGTAGGAAGTAATCCTTTCCTTGGCATAATATATGCTTCTGTCCTTAGGAGGGGAGCTTGTAAGCAAAGAAACAAGGGACGAGTTGTCGGTTATAGATATGAAAGAAAAAGAGTTTATAGCTCTAGTGTAGTCGAGATAAAAGAAATCGAGGCTTCGTAATACGAAGGCTTGCATGGTATCCCATCGCTTTCCTTTCTCGAAAGTCTTAAAGAAGATCCATTCTCGCCCGTTGGTAATCGCAGCGAACTCGCAACCCGTGTCGATGCAATACTCCCGTACTTGTGACATTGCCTCTTTAATGTTCTCGTTTGTTAAGAGTTTGCCAATTCCTATATATGAAGAAAGCTCATCTTTGTTGTGTGCTCTTGGGAGTTCAAAATAAATCCCAGATTTTTTCGCTTCTATAAACAGAAGATTGTCACCGTTTGTCTTTTTAAGAATGTAGTCAGCAAAACCTGGCCTTATATGCTGCTCGACAGCCACTCGGTTTCTCGGCCAGCTTAACACATTATGCAAAACCAGATCGATGATCTTGTGTCGCGTTTCGGCCTCATTTTCCGTTCGCTGTCCGAGCAAAACGTCGAGCTCGCGCAATTCAGTCATTTGATCGGCGGTCATTGCGTGCGTTACCTCGGGGTCTTGTGCGACTCACTTTTGTAGACCGGCATAATCGAGCTGTTGCTGGAAGGTAGGCAAGTGCCGATTCCATATCAAACTTTAAGCGTCGAGAATTTGTTTGGGAGAAAGTGTTTGTGTTCGACAGCGGGGGGGCAAGTCATCCCCTATGGCTCTCAAGAACGCAGATCCCGCACTCAGCTGAATCAAAGAGGCCGCCAGATCAGAGGTTCTTTTACCCCTACGCTTACCCGCAAAGTGACTGGAGGCGAAGGTAAGCCTTCGAAATTGCACTTAAGTTGTTGATTTAACTGGTGCCCCCGGACGGAATCGAACCGCCGACCTTCGGTTTACAAAACCGCTGCTCTACCAGCTGAGCTACAAGGGCACGGCGCTCCGGTTAGCATATTTGTTGCGCCAGTAAAGACAAAACTCCGTTTTTTCCCGGCATGCCGCGTGGCCCGTCGACGAGGGCATCCTGAAAACCGCTAGATTGCTTCCTACATCTAGGGGAGGTGCAATCGCTTTGCGCAGGGGTGTGGCATGATCAGATTAGTCATCATTCTCCCGATCATCTTCGTGGCCTGGATGCTGCTGGTGAAAATCATCAGCGATGTGAAGAAGGCCAATGTCGACTGGACCGGCGTCACCACCATCATCGGCTTCATCGCGCTGGCGTTCTGGCTGCGCCATGTCACGGGGATGGGGTGAGAGAGAGCGAATAGTGAGTAGCGAATAGCGAATAGCGAATAGGGAACGGCAACGTAGCGATTGGTAAGTGGCGTTCCTGCCTTTTCCTACTCGCTATTCGCTATTCACTATTCGCTTGGGCCAAAGGCCCCACAAAAAATCTCCTCGACCTATCGAACCTTTTGCCGCGCCGCGCCGACTGATGGTTAGAGGCGAATGGGTCGCCTCGATCAAGGATCCAGGAGATCATCATGTTCAAGCGCACTCTTACCTCAGGCCTCGTCGCCATTTTCGTCGCCACCGGCGCGCTCGCCGGCACTGTCGGCACGTCGTCCGCCCACGGCATGCACGGCCATCATCACAACCACCATCACAAGAAGCACTTCAAGAAGTTCTGGTGGAAGCACTACAACCACCACCACAACCATCACCACAGGCACGGCAGGGTGATCATTTTCCTTTGATGGAGGGACCCAGTTCTCCCAAGAGGGCGGCTTCGGCCGCCCTTTTTGCGTTGGCGTTGCGAAGTAGGGCGGGCAAAGCTAGCGATCTCGCCCGCAAGCTACGGCATGCACATTTCCAAACAACTGGTCTTTGGCGATAGGGTGCATGGCAGCTTGGCGCATGCATTGCCTTTTGCGGCGCTGGTCGACCCCCACTCCGTCTCGGCTTCGCCGAGCCACCTCTCCCCCGATCGACGGGGTAGAGGAAAGGCGCCAAGCTTTTGCCGTTAACGCTCGTCCAGCAACGCTCCTTTCCTTTCCCTCCGGAGGGGGGAAAGGTGGCGCTGCGAAGCAGCGACGGATTGGGGGAACCACGTGGTAATCAGGCATCGGGCAGATCAGAAGGTATGTGCATAGCGTAGACGTCCATCGGGGAGATCTGCATCGTCAATGTTCTCGCCAACCTCTTCCCGTCGCCGTCACAAAGACCTTCGGTCCCAGAAGATCGACAAAAGATTCGAACCTTTTTCCTGGCTGCGACGACAGATGATCAAGAGGCGGATGGATCGCCTCGGTCAATGAAGCAAGGAGATCGTCATGTTCAAGAACACACTCGTTTCCGGCCTTATCGCCACCGCCGTCGCCGCAGCCACGCTGGCCGGCACCGTGCAGCCTTCGGCCGCTCACAGCCATCACCACAATCACGGCCTCGGCATCGGCATTGCGGCCGGCGTCGGCGGCTTTGTCCTCGGCAGCCTGCTCGCCCAGCCGCGCACCGTCTATGTCGACGAAGGCGGCGGCTCGTGGCATGTCCGCCGCTGCTACGATCGTTACGCCAGCTACGACGCGGACTCCGATACCTATCTCGGCCGCGACGGATACCGCCACTATTGCCGTCTTTAGAGGGGAGGACCGTTTCAGCAACAGAGGGGCCCATGCGAGCCCCTCTTCTGCTGTCTGGATGGTAGCGGTGCGTGCTCCACCGGCCGATACAGCGCAGAAAGGATTGGCCTGAGCGGCAGACCGGGCGGTGTACAGAGATTTGCCGAGCGTCTATTCTGACCGCGAAACGCGGGGAGAGACCTTTGGACGAGCAGGACCCCAGAGAAGACCTGGTCGAAACGGTTTTCCGCAACGGCACCGTCACCGCCGTCGGCATCCTGCTGGCGTTTTCGCTGGGCTTCATCACGCATTGGGCCGCCAACCCGATCCCGTGGCAGACCTACCATCTTGTCGCCGTCCTGCCGATCCTGGCCGGCATTGCCTTGCAGATGCGGGCGCTCTCGCTGCTGCTCGACACGAAATGCCTGCAGCGGCGCATCTATGAACGTGCCAACCGCATCTTCATGGCCGGCCTGATATTCACCGCCTGCGGCGTCGGCAT
Organism: Mesorhizobium sp. WSM4808; assembly: GCF_055811675.1. Lineage (NCBI taxonomy): Bacteria > Pseudomonadati > Pseudomonadota > Alphaproteobacteria > Hyphomicrobiales > Phyllobacteriaceae > Mesorhizobium > Mesorhizobium sp. WSM4808. The sequence goes on along the minus strand of NZ_JBVVQX010000020.1, from coordinate 41,343 downwards.
GGCCATCCTTCTCGATTTCTTTGATATCGCCACCAGGAGCGCGCTGCCCGGGACGGGCTGATCAGCCGGCTCGCACGCCGCCGATCATCCTGGTCACCTCGGCGGCGGCATCGCGCACCAGCGGGCCGATCTCGGCCAACCGCTCCGGCGTCACCCGCACCGTTGGTCCCGACACCGAAACGCCGCCGATCGGCTCGCCGAATTCATTGAATATGGCGGCTGCCACGCAGCGCATGCCGGGGTGCCGCTCCTCGTCGTCGACCGACCAGCCGCGCAGCTTGATCCGCGCCAGATCGTGGGCAAGCGCCGAAATGTCGGACAGCGTCCTGTCGGTGAAGCGCTGCAGGCCTGCCTTGCGCAGGATGGTTCCGACGCGCTCCGGCTCGAGATGGGCCAGCACCGCCTTGCCGATGCCGGACGCATGGAAGGGGCTGCGCGTGCCCGGACGGAAGAAGGCGCGGATCGCCTGGTGCGTCTCGACCTGGCTGACGAAGACCACGCAATCGTCCTCGGCGACGCCGAGATTGGCGGTCTCGCCGGTTCTTTCCATCAGCTCCTGCATGACCACACGCGCGCGGTCGACCAGCTTGCGGCGGCGCAGGAAGGCCGCGCCCATGCGGTAGGTCTCGACGCCGATCGACCACAGTTGGTCTGATGTGTCGAATTCGACCATGCCGTGGTTTTGCAGCGTCGTCAGCATGCGGTAGGCGGTGGAGGCGGCCAGGCCGCTCTGCGCCGATATCTCGCTCAGCGACAGGCCGCTGCCTTCCGCGACAATGGCCAGGATGCGCAATGCCCTGTCGAGCGACTGCACCGAACCGGCCTCCGAGGGCCCGTTGAAAGCGCGCGGGCGACCGCGCTGGCGTTTTTCGGTGGTTTCCATGCCGTCATTCTCGGCCGATTTCGCCGAACGCACAATGAAAAAGTTTTTCACTACTATCGCTACCCGAATTTTTGGAAAACGGAAACCTAATAAAATCAAAAACATGATGCCGTTTTCTCGAAATGAAAAAATATTCTGAAAAAATTGAAAAATAGCCGGCGTGCTGACATCCTTGGCCGATCCAACAATCACAAACCCGTGGAGGGCTGGAAAATGGCCAGGATGCGCGCTGTCGATGCCGCGGTTCTCGTTCTCGAAAAAGAAGGCATTTCCTGCGCTTTCGGCGTGCCGGGCGCGGCGATCAATCCATTCTATTCGGCGCTAAAGGCCAGGGGAACGGTCCGCCACGTACTAGCCCGTCACGTCGAGGCCGCCTCGCACATGGCGGAAGGTTTCACCCGCGCCAAGGCAGGCAATATCGGCCTGTGCATCGGCACTTCGGGTCCAGCCGGCACAGACATGATCACCGGGCTCTATTCGGCCGCCGCGGATTCCATTCCGATCCTGTGCATCACCGGGCAGGCGCCGCGGGCGCGGCTGAACAAGGAGGATTTTCAGGCCGTCGACATATCAGCCATTGCGGCGCCCGTCGCCAAATGGGCGGTCACCGTGATGGAACCCTATCTCGTCCCCATGGCGTTGCAGAAGGCGTTTCACCTGATGCGCTCGTCACGACCGGGTCCGGTGCTGATCGACCTGCCGGTCGACGTGCAACTGGCCGAGATCGAATTCGACATCGACGCCTATGAGCCGTTGACGCCGTTCAAGCCGGCCATGACGCGCGCCCAGGCCGAAAAGGCGTTGACCATGCTCAACGCGGCCGAAAAGCCGCTGATCGTCGCCGGCGGCGGCATCATCAACGCCGACGCGTCGGATTTGCTGATCGAATTCGCCGAGATTTCGGGCGTGCCGGTCATCCCGACCTTGATGGGCTGGGGAGCGATCCCCGACGATCACCGGCTGATGGCCGGCATGTGCGGACTGCAGACCTCGCACCGCTATGGCAATGCGACGATGCTGGAAGCCGACTTCGTCTTCGGCATCGGTAACCGCTGGGCCAACCGCCACACCGGCTCCGTGGATGTCTACACCGAGGGCAAAAAGTTCATCCATGTCGATATCGAGCCGACGCAGATCGGCCGTGTCTTCGCACCGGATCTCGGCGTCGTCTCCGATGCAGGCGCGGCGCTGAAGATGCTGCTCGACGTCGCCACCGAATGGAAGACGGCAGGCAGACTGCGCGACTGGTCCGGCTGGGCGCGGGAATGCCAGGCCCGCAAGAAGACGTTGAAGCGCAAGACGCATTTCGACCAGGTGCCGCTGAAGCCGCAGCGTGTCTATGAGGAGATGAACAAGGCGTTCGGCCGCGACGTCACCTATGTCACCACGATCGGCCTGTCGCAGATCGCCGGGGCGCAGTTCCTGCATGTCTACAAGCCGCGCAACTGGATCAATTGCGGCCAGGCCGGCCCGCTCGGCTGGACCTTGCCGGCAGCCCTTGGCGTGCGCGCCGCCGATCCCGACCGCACCATCGTGGCGCTGTCGGGTGACTATGATTTCCAGTTCATGATCGAGGAACTGGCGGTCGGCGCACAACACAAATTGCCCTATCTGCATGTCGTCGTGAACAACGCCTATCTCGGCCTGATCCGCCAGGCGCAGCGTGGTTTCTCGATGGATTTCGAGGTCGACCTCGCCTTCAAGAACATCAACCGGTCAGGCGATCCCGAGGCCGGCTATGGCGTCGACCATGTTGCCGTCGCCGAGGCAATGGGCTGCAAGGCGGTCAGGGTGCGCAAGCCGGAAGAGTTCGCCGGTGCCTTCAAGGAGGCGCAGCGGCTGATGAAGGAGCATCAGGTGCCGGTCGTGCTCGAATTCATCCTCGAACGCGTCACCAACATCTCGATGGGCATCGAGATCGACAAGATCACCGAATTCGAGGAGCTTGCCGAAAGCCACGAGGATGCGCCGACGGCGATCGTGATGTTGGATTAGGAGAAAAAGAATGCCGCGTTTTTCAGCCAATCTGTCGATGCTCTTTGGCGAGCATGAGTTCCTCGACCGTTTCGATGCCGCCGCCCGCGCCGGCTTCAAGGGCGTCGAATATATCGGCCCCTATGACCATGCCCCCGATGTCGTCGCCGCCCGGCTGAAGAAGAACGGCCTGACCCAGGTGCTGTTCAACCTGCCGGCCGGCGACTGGGGCAAGGGCGAACGCGGCATCGCGGTGCTGCCGGACCGCGTGCCGGAATTCCGCCAGGGCATCGCCAAGGCGATCACCTATGCGCAGGCGCTCGGCTGCCAGCAGGTCAATTGCCTGGCCGGCATCGCGCCGGCCGCCGCCGACCGCAAGGTGCTGGAGGATGTCTTCGCCGAAAACCTCGCCTTCGCGGCGGAAAAGCTGGAGCAGGCCGGCATCAGGCTGCTGATCGAGCCGATCAACAGGCGCGATATTCCGGGCTTCTTCCTCAACTATTCCGACCAGGCCTTGGCGCTTATTGACCGCGTCGGCTCGAAAAACCTGTTCCTGCAATACGACATCTATCACATGCAGATCATGGAGGGGGATCTTGCCCGTACCATCGAGGCTAACCTCGGCCGCATCGCGCATATTCAGCTTGCGGACAATCCCGGCCGTCACGAGCCGGGGACGGGCGAGATCAATTTTCCGTTTCTGTACGAGCATATCGACCGCATCGGTTATGCCGGCTGGGTCGGGGCGGAATACAAGCCGAAGGCAGGGACGGAGGCTGGGTTAGGCTGGTTTCGGGAGTTGAGCGGGCAGGGCAGTGCTGCTGCTTAGCGGCCAAGGCCCCCTCATCCGGCCCTTCGGGCCACCTTCTCCCCGGTGGGGAGAAGAGACAGGCACCAACGTCGGCATTCTCTTCTCCCCTCGGGGAGAAGGTGGCCGCGTTAGCGGCCAGATGAGGGGGCGTTTCACACAAGCATCTGGAGAACCACAATGGAAACCATCGGCTTCATCGGCCTCGGCATCATGGGCGCGCCGATGGCGGGGCATCTGCTGGACGCGGGCTATCATGTCATCACCAGCGACCATCGCTCCAAGCCGCCGGCCGATCTCGTCGCCAAGGGGCTGAAGACCGTCACCGGCCATGCCGCCGTGGCCAAGGCTGCCGACATCATCATCCTGATGGTGCCCGACACGCCGCAGGTGGCCGATGTGCTGTTCGGCGAGAAAGGCGTCGCATCGGGATTGTCGAAGGGCAAGCTGGTCATCGATATGAGCTCGATCTCGCCGATCGAGACCAAGATTTTTGCCAGGAAGATCAACGATCTGGGGTGCGACTACCTCGATGCCCCGGTCTCGGGCGGCGAGGTCGGCGCCAAGGCGGCGTCGCTGACCATCATGGTCGGCGGCGAGGAAACCCCGTTCGAGCGCGCCAAGCCCGTGTTCGAGAAGATGGGCAAGAACATCACCCTGGTCGGGCCCAGCGGGGTTGGCCAGACCACCAAGGTGGCCAACCAGATCGTCGTCGCGCTGACTATTGAAGCCGTCGCCGAAGCGCTTGTTTTTGCATCGAAAGCCGGCGCCGATCCGGCCAAGGTCAGGCAGGCGCTGATGGGCGGGCTGGCGGCTTCGCGCATTCTGGAAGTGCATGGCGAGCGCATGGTCAAGCGCACCTTCGCGCCTGGTTTCCGCATCGAACTGCACCAGAAGGATCTGAACCTCGCGCTGGAGGGCGCGAAGGCGCTCAGCGTTTCCTTGCCCAACACCTCGACGACTCAGCAGCTGTTCAATTCCTGCGCAGCCAATGGTGGCGCCAAGGAGGATCATTCGGCGCTGGTCAGGGCGCTGGAGCGGATGGCGGGGCATGAGGTGGGGAAGGAGCGAATAGCGAATAGCGAATAGCGAATGGGGAATAGGGATTAGGGATTAGGGATTGCAGCCACGGATAGCCGGGATTCGACTTTCGCTATTCGCTATTCGCTATTCGCTATTCGCTACTCGCTAAAAACTTCCGCGCCACGTAAAGGCTGATCGCCGCGGCATTCGACACGTTGAGCGAATGGATCGCGCCGGGCATGTCGAGCCGCGCCAGCGTCGTCACCGTCTCGCGGGTCTTCTGGCGCAGGCCCTTGCCTTCGGCGCCCAGCACCAGGGCGATCTTTTCCCCGGCAAAGCTCTTTTCGAGTTCGGCCGGCGCGTCCGAATCAAGCCCGATGGTGCGGAAGCCGGCCTCGTGCAGCTGGCCGAGCGCGTCGGCGAGGTTCTTCACCTCGATCTGGTCGATGTGCTCCAGCGCGCCGGAGGCGGATTTCGCCAGCACGCCCGATTCCTGCGGGCTGTGGCGGGCTGTGGTGATCAGCGCGCCGGCGCCGAAGGCCACCGCCGAGCGCAGGATGGCGCCGACATTGTGCGGGTCGGTGATCTGGTCGAGCACCAGCACCAGCTTCGCGTCACCAAGCGCATCGAGCCGCTTGGCTTTAAGCGGCTCGGCCTCGATCAGCACACCCTGATGCACGGCATCCGACCCGGTGATCTTGTCGATGTCCCTGGGTTCGACCAGTTCGGTCTTGAAGGGCAGGGCGGCGAGATCGGCGATTTCGAGGCGCTCGGCCGCATTGCGCGTCACCAGCATCTTCCTGATCTTGCGGCGCGGATTGTCGAGTGCGGCACGCACCGTGTGCAGGCCGTAGAGCCGCACCAGGCCATCCGCGGCATTTTCGCCCGGCGGAACCGGCTGTCGAGCCCGGAATGCCGGCGCGCCGCCGCTTTTCTCGTCGCGATAGGCGCGGCGCAGCTTGGCGTAATGGGTGTCTTTGGGGGTGTTGGTTTTGTCGCTCATGGCTGGCTTCTATAGCGGTGTCCTCCGGCCAAGGATATGGCCTGTCACTACAGCCGGCGAACAGAAACGAAAAACCATGGTTGCGCGGTTGACACCCAATGGGCTTGCCGCCATAAGGCGCTGCGCTGGTTTCGGAGAACACATAACTCGGGTCCGGATCGGCGTGAATGCCTCGTTGCATGGCTCCGGCGGCAGACTGGAGAGGTGCCCGAGTGGTTAAAGGGGACGGACTGTAAATCCGTTAGCTTAGCTTACGTTGGTTCGAATCCAACCCTCTCCACCACTGCCGGCCCGGAAGCCCTGAAACGTAACAAGAATCGGACCGAAAAGTGCATGGCGCTTTTCGGATGAATCCGGTACTTCAGGAACGGCGCGGGTATAGCTCAGTGGTAGAGCAGCAGCCTTCCAAGCTGAATATGCGGGTTCGATTCCCGCTACCCGCTCCAGACGCTCATCCCACCACCAGTAAATCGAAACACTGCGCACGAGGCGCGCAGTGCTCCAATTGTCGTGGCTGCGCCGCGTCAGCTGTTGAACGCGGTGGCGACCTGGTGCTGCTGCGGCACCTGGCCGTTCGGCGTCAGTCTGTCGACGATGCCGGGCAGGGCGGTGGACAGTTGCTTGAGCAGTTCCTGCTCGTCCAGCCCGGTCCGTTGCGCGATCTCGCGAATGATCTGCGGTCCGATCGCGGCGCCAAGATCGTTGGCGTTGATCGGCTGGTTCTGCCCGGTGCCGACCCAGGAGTCGGCGGCATTGCCGTGGCCGGCATTTCTGAGCTTGTCGAGCAGGCCGCCCAATCCGCCAGCCAGGCCACCATCGGCGGATGTGGTTTCCGTCGGGACGGGGGCGGTCGGAGCGGGCGCGGGAGACTGCTCTGGCTCTTCGGCATTTCTGCCGCTCAGCATCTTGCCGACCAGCAATGCGCCGAGCGCGATCATCAGGGGTTTGGTGATGTTGCCGCCGGGAACGGCATTGTCAAAAAGTCCCATCGTGGATCCTCCATAGCGAACAAGGCCCGACCCCTCCTCGACAATGAAGCATTCGGGCGGAATTTCAAGCTGGCTTGAGGTTTTGACAATCCTATGAAAATGTTCGGCTGGCGAGGGGATGGAGAGGAAAAAATGGGTATCATCAGCTGGATCATTCTCGGCGTGGTCGCCGGCTTCATCGGCAGCAAGATCGTCAACAAGACCGGCCAGGGTGTCGTCATGGATATCGTACTGGGCATCGTCGGCGCCATTGTCGGCGGTCTGATATTCAGTGCCTTCGGCGCGTCAGGCGTCACCGGCCTCAACATCTACAGCCTGATCGTTGCCGTCATCGGCGCGGTGGTCGTTCTGTGGGCTTACCATCAGTTCAGCGCAAGGCGGACGCTTTAGGCGCCTGCGGATCATCTGAGGTTTCGAGTTTCTGAAGGCGAGACCGGCTTGAGGCCGGTATGCTCAGAGTGGCTTGCCTATGGCATCGGGGCGGCGAAAAGCAGCAATGAAACGAGGCTAGGCGACGACGGCCAGCCGCCGCTGACGCTGATCCAGCGAGACGATGGTCAGCCCGCTGCCGACGACCAGCAGAATGCCGCAAATGGCCAGCGCGTTGGGGAACTGCCCGAACACCAGCAGGCCGGAAATGACCGCCCAGACGGTGAAGCAATAGTAGAACGGCGCCACGGCGCTGGTCGGTCCGATGCGATAGGCCATGAAGATGAAGAAATGGCCGAAGATCAGGAAAAATCCAGCACCGGCCATCAGCAGCAGGTGATGTGCCCCGGGCATGACCCAGCGCTCTGAAACCAGATGCGCGGCGCCGGCGCCGATCAGCACCACCACGACGGCGGAAATCGCCACGATCATCCCCGGCACCTCGGCCGCGACCCGCCGGCCGGCAAGGTCGCGCGCCGCCGCAAATGTGGCATTGCCGAGCGCCAGCAAGGCGTAGACCGAAATGCCTTGCATGGTCGGCTGCGCCACCATCAGCGCGCCGACGAAGCCGAGCCCGATCAGCGCCATGCGCCGGCCGCCGATCCGCTCGCCAAACAGGATCGAGGAGCCGACCAGCATCAAGAGCGGCGTGATCTGGCCGAGCGCGGTGGAATCGGCGATCTGCATGTTGGCGAGCGCGACGACATAGCAAAGGATCGCCGCCAGTTCGAGCATGTTCCGGCTCAGTACGCGCTTGTCGAAGATCAGCGGGATCTGCTTGCCGTAGCCCAGCGCGAACAACAGCGGGAAGCCCCAGAGGGCTGCCGCGGCACCGCGCAGAAACAGCACTTCATAGGACGGCAGGCCTGCCGTCGCGAGCTTCATCATCGTGTCGTTGACGAGATACGACCCCGTCGAGACGATCATGAACAGCGGGCCGCGGATAGAGGCAGGGATGAAATGCATCCGGCCACAAGATCAGAGGCGGGTGGCGGCGGCAATGGTCCATGGCCTGGCCATGATTCAGACAAGGCCGGGCAAGCAAGCCAGCGCTTTCGCGGCCTCGATCGGTCGCCCGCTACCCATTTCATTTTGCCCAGAGCCTTCCTATATCAGCGTCATATCCCGCAATCGGATCGATGGTTCGGACTGAGTGAGACGGCACCCGGCCAAAAGACGCTTGTGTTTTTTGGCCTTTGTCGCTAATCGCCCCGCATTCGACTGAACTGAAGGTCTTCGACCGAACTGAAGATCCGGGCCGTCCAAGGAAAGAGACAATGGCAAAAGGTAAATTCGAGCGTAACAAGCCTCACGTGAACATCGGCACGATTGGCCACGTCGACCATGGCAAGACGTCGCTGACGGCGGCGATCACCAAGTATTTTGGCGAATACAAGCGCTACGACCAGATCGACGCCGCCCCTGAAGAAAAGGCGCGCGGCATCACGATCTCGACGGCGCATGTCGAATACGAGACGGCCAACCGCCACTATGCTCACGTCGACTGCCCCGGCCACGCCGACTATGTGAAGAACATGATCACCGGTGCCGCGCAGATGGACGGCGCGATCCTGGTCGTGTCGGCTGCCGACGGCCCGATGCCGCAGACCCGCGAGCACATCCTGCTGGCCCGTCAGGTCGGCGTGCCGTCGATCGTGGTGTTCCTGAACAAGGTCGACCAGGTCGACGACGCCGAGCTGCTCGAACTGGTCGAGCTCGAGGTTCGCGAGCTTCTGACCAAGAACGAGTTCCCCGGCGACGACATTCCGATCGTCAAGGGTTCGGCGCTGGCTGCTCTGGAAGATTCGGACAAGAAGATCGGTGAAGACGCGATCCGCGAGCTGATGGCTGCGGTCGATGCCTACATCCCGACGCCGGTTCGTCCGCTCGACAAGCCGTTCCTGATGCCGATCGAAGACGTGTTCTCGATCTCGGGCCGCGGCACGGTCGTGACCGGCCGCGTCGAGCGCGGCGTGGTCAAGGTCGGCGAGGAGCTGGAGATCATCGGCATCCGTCCGACGACCAAGACGACCTGCACGGGCGTGGAAATGTTCCGCAAGCTGCTCGATCAGGGCCAGGCCGGCGACAACATCGGCGCGCTGCTGCGCGGCGTTGATCGTGAAGGTGTCGAGCGCGGCCAGGTTCTGGCCAAGCCGGGCACGGTGAAGCCGCACAAGAAGTTCGTGGCCGAAGCCTACATCCTGACCAAGGACGAAGGTGGCCGTCACACGCCGTTCTTCACCAACTACCGTCCGCAGTTCTACTTCCGCACGACCGACGTGACCGGCATCGTGTCGCTGCCGGAAGGCACCGAGATGGTGATGCCGGGCGACAACATCACGGTCGATGTCGAGCTGATCGTGCCGATCGCCATGGAAGAGAAGCTGCGCTTCGCTATCCGTGAAGGCGGCCGCACCGTCGGTGCCGGCATCGTCGTCACCATCAAGGAATAATCGAGCCCGGCATTCGCCGGATCGATAAGAAAAGGGCGGTCTTCGGGCCGCCCTTTTTTGTTTGCTGGGCCATAGGCTGTCCCCTGTCGCTCGAACCCTGTTGCAAGCCTTTGGACCTCGTCTAGTATAGGTTGCATCAAGGGGCTTTTTGCAGAATGGTTTCAGGGCGCCTTCACCGTTGTCGGGCATTGTGGTCGCTGGCCTTGATCTGCCTGCTGCTTGCCACGGGCCCGGTAGCCTTTGCGGCGGATGCGGCGCCGGATCTTGGGCCGACGATGCGGTTCGGCATTGTCCGCAGCAACGCACCGGGATGCGAGCCGATCTGCCCGGAATGGATATCGGCCGAGGGCTCGATAGAAGCCGGCACGCCGGCACTCTTCAAACGCATGCTGAAGACGCTTGGCGGGCGGAAACTGCCTGTTGTCGTGGATTCTCCCGGCGGCAATGTCGAGGCGGCGCTGACGCTTGGCCGGCTGATCCGCAAGAACAAGCTCGATATCGCCATCGGCAAGACGGTGTTTTCCAGCTGCCAGCCCGATGCGAAGGGGTGCCAGGACCATGACGCCAGCTACTTCGGCGATGTCATCGACTATGGCGCCATGTGCAATTCCGCCTGTCCTCTGATGTTTGCCGGCGGTATCAGGCGGGTGGCCGGCGAATGGGCCTATCTCGGCGTCCATCAGATCACCACGACCTACATCCGCACGAAATTGCAATACCGTACCACCTATCGCGTCGTGGGGGGCAAGAAGAAGATCCTCAACACAAAGATCGTCAGCCGCAAGAATGCCGGCAGCTACAAGACCTACGAGATGAGCAAGTCCGTGGAGAAAAAGCTGGCAGCCTACCTGAAACAGATGGGCATCGAACAAAGCATGCTCGAAACGATGAAGGGCACCCCGGCCAGCGAAATCCACCAGATCGCCCTCGACGACATGCTGGCGATGAAGCTGGTCACCAGCACGGACGCTGTAGGCCTGCTGACAGCGGCAAGCCTGTGCGAACCCGGCCGCCTGGCCGCGAATTGCCGGGAGGTGCCGGGGAACAAGCCTGATGGCCTGACGGCGACCGCGGCCACGCCGCCACCGATCGAACCCGAGGCGGCGCGGCGCGATGAAGACATGCGCTTCGTCGTCGTTCGCGGCACCAATCCGCTCTGCAATCCAGACTGCCCGGAATGGATATCGGCGGAAGGCGCGATCACCGCCCAGACCCCGCAGAAGCTGCGCCAATTGCTCGCCATGCTCGGCAAACGGCAACTGCCTGTCGTGGTCAGCTCAAGGGGAGGCGACCTGTTCAGCGCCCTGGCGGCAGGACGGCTTATCCATGAAAAGAAGCTCGACGTCGCCGTTGGTCGCACCGATTTCGTCGGCTGTGACCCTGGAGCGTGGAATTGCCTGGCCAAGGATGGCGCGTATGCCGGGCTGAGCATCGATGCGGGCGTGGAGTGCGATTCGGCCTGCGCGCTGATGCTTGCCGGCGGCATCAGGCGGTTTGTCGGTCCCCAGGCGAGGCTTAGCCTTTACCCGATGGGGCAAAAGCAGATGGTCAAGGCCTATCTCGAGGAGATGGCGATCGGTCCCGCCCTGTTCGCAGCGATCGAGCGGCGCTCGGTCGAGCGCCGGCTGGAACCCGGCATGATGCTGAAGGTCGGACTGATGACGAGCCTGCAATCGGTCGACGCGCTGACCGGTGCCACCATTTGCGAGGCAGTGCCAAGACCCGAAAATTGCCGGATCCGGCCTTCCGCCAATGCCGAGGCTGACGCGCCGGCCAAATTGTAGTGCCGCGGCGAAGTCACGAACTGGCCATCGAGGCAGGTTGAGCCGCTTCCAATTGTTCCGCTATCGTCGCTGCTGGCGGCGCCAGGCAGCGGAGGATCGAGAATGAGCCAGTATATCCCTACACTCTACGAATGGGCCGGCGGCGGCGAGGCCTTGAACCGGCTGACCCAGACTTTCTACAACAAGGTGGCGCAGGACCCGATCGTCGGGCCGGTGTTCAAGACCATGTCGCCGGATCACCCCGCCCATGTCGCGGCCTTCATCGGCGAGGTTTTCGGCGGACCGAAAACCTACAGCGAGCAGTTCGGCGGCCACCGCGAGATGGTCATGCACCATCTGGGCAAGCATCTGGGCGAGGAGCAGCGCCGCCGCTGGATCAGCCTCCTGGCCGACGCAGCCGACGCGGTTGGCCTGCCCGACGATCCGGAATTCCGTTCGGCCTTCATGGGCTATGTCGAATGGGGATCGCGCCTGGCCAAGATGAACTCCAATCTCGGCGAGACCTGCGATCCCGAGACGGAACCGATGCCGGCCTGGGGCTGGGGCGTGCCGGGCGGCCCCTATCGGCCACCGGGTACGAAGTAGCTTCGGCTGCTATGTCGTTGCGAACGGACTGGTTGTCAGCCATCCCGATTTCTGGCGCAGGGGGTTAAGGCGCGTTTGCTTGCAAACCGCTCTTTACAGAGCGTGCGGAAGCTTTTAGGAAGCGCCTGCTGCGCCGACATGCGCACGATACGGGCATAGCTCAGTTGGTAGAGCGGCGGTCTCCAAAACCGCAGGTCGTAGGTTCGAGCCCTGCTGCCCGTGCCATTTCCTGGAATGGCACACAAACGCAATGTTTCGCCATTTCTCAAAATGGCGTTTCAAAACGATATTTCCGAGGTCTTGCCTTTGAAAATTGGCGACCCGCTTGCCATATAGGGTCGATTGGGGCATAAGAGCGCCATAGCCGGGACGGAACGACTGGATGGTTCCGAGGCGGTGTTTGGTCATAAAGCGGAGACTTGCCACTTGCGTGGATCAAGAATCGGTTTTATGTAGACGAAACAGACACGCGACGCGTGGAGCTGGGAAACCGGCTTTACGCGTCTGATTTGCATGGGCGAAATGATTGCGCTGATTCGGCGCGAGATTGGGCTCAGGCGGCACGTCCCGGCCAGCGGGATCATCCAGGAGACCCGGCCAACGGGTCTTGAAGACAGAGCGGCATATGGCTTCGAAAACCACAAATCCTTTCGTCTTTCTCCAGCAGGTTCGCGCGGAGACCGCCAAGGTGACTTGGCCGTCGCGACGCGAAACGATGATCTCGACGGTGATGGTTCTGGCCTTCGCAGTGATCGCGATGATCTTTTTCTTCACCGCCGATCAGCTCATGGGCCTTGCGGTCGAACAGATTCTGGGCATCGGACGCTAAGTCCGGCGATTACGGAGAAGTCTTGAAATGACCGCGCGCTGGTACATCGTCCACGCTTATTCGAACTTTGAAAAGAAGGTCGCCGAGGATATCGAGAACAAGGCCAAGCAGAAGGGCCTGTCCGCCGACATCCACCAGATCGTGGTTCCGACCGAGAAGGTCGTCGAAGTTCGCCGCGGTCGCAAGGTCGATGCCGAGCGGAAGTTCTTCCCGGGCTATGTGCTGCTGAAGGCCAATCTGACCGATGCGGTGTTCTCGCTGGTCAAGAACACACCGAAGGTCACCGGCTTCCTGGGCGACTCCAAGCCGGTGCCGATCACCGAGGCGGAAGCCCAGCGCATCCTGAACCAGGTCCAGGAAGGCGTCGAGCGGCCGAAGCCTTCGGTCACGTTCGAGATCGGCGAAGCGATCCGCGTTTCGGATGGTCCCTTCGCGTCGTTCAACGGTTTCGTCCAGGAAGTGGACGAAGAGCGGGCGCGGCTCAAGGTGGAAGTTTCGATTTTCGGGCGCGCCGTGCCTGTCGATCTGGAATTCGGACAGGTCGAAAAGGGCTGATCCGAAATCCCTGACGCCGGTTTGGCGATCAGGGGAGGCGGCGCGGAAGCGCGCGGCCTGAGACGGTGGGAGGCGAGTGCGGCTTTAGCCGGCTGCGCGAACCGCACCACCAGACTGCAACCGCCGGCATGACCGGCATAGACAAAGGCAGGAAAAGAGATGGCTAAGAAAATTGCAGGCCAGCTCAAGCTCCAGGTGAAAGCGGGATCGGCGACGCCGTCTCCCCCGATCGGCCCGGCGCTTGGTCAGCGTGGCATCAACATCATGGAATTCTGCAAGGCGTTCAACGCGCAGACCCAGGAAATGGAAAAGGGATCGCCGGTTCCGGTCGTCATCACCTACTATCAGGACAAGTCCTTCACCTTCGTCATGAAGACGGCGCCGGTGAGCTATTTCCTGAAGAAGGCGGCGAACCTGACGTCCGGTTCCAAGGAGCCGGGCAAGGTCAAGGCCGGTACGGTTTCGCGTGACAAGGTCCGCGAGATTGCCACCGCGAAGATGAAAGACCTGAACGCAAACGACGTCGAAGCGGCCATGCGCATGGTCGAGGGCTCCGCCCGCTCGATGGGTCTGGAAGTGGTGGGCTAAGATCATGGCAAAGATTGCAAAGCGCGTATCGAAGACCCGCGAAGGCATCGATCCCAACAAGGCTTATGCCCTGGGCGATGCGCTGAAGCTGCTCAAGGACCGTTCCTCGGTGAAGTTCGATGAGACCATCGAAGTCGCCATGAACCTCGGCGTCGACCCGCGCCATGCCGACCAGATGGTCCGCGGCGTGGTCAACCTGCCGAACGGCACGGGCCGCTCGGTGCGTGTCGCCGTGTTCGCCCGTGGCGACAAGGCCGACGAAGCGCGCGCCGCCGGCGCCGACATCGTCGGTGCCGAGGATCTGGTCGACATCGTCCAGAAGGGCACGATCGATTTTGATCGCTGCATCGCCACGCCGGACATGATGCCGCTGGTCGGTCGTCTGGGCAAAGTGCTCGGCCCGCGTGGCATGATGCCGAACCCGAAGGTCGGCACCGTCACCACCGACGTTGCCGCCGCCGTCAAGGCATCCAAGGGCGGTGCCGTCGAGTTCCGTGTCGAGAAGGCTGGCATCGTCCATGCCGGCGTCGGCAAGGTCTCGTTCGACGTCAAGGCCCTGGAAGAGAACATCCGCGCCTTCGCCGATGCGGTGACCAAGGCAAAGCCGACTGGCGCCAAGGGCAACTACGTCAAGAAGGTGTCGGTCACCTCGACGATGGGCCCGGGCCTCAAGCTCGACGTCGCGACGCTCAACGCGTCCTGATAAGCTTGATCGAGATCGGCCGGTAAACGGCTGATCTGCAAAGAATTCCGGGCCTCCGACCTAGTTGGCGGCCCGGTACCGGAAGCCGAGAGGTTTCCGGACATCCTGTCCGAGATTGCAGGCGGCCCAGAAGCCTTAATTCGATTTGGGCCTGCATGAGACGGGTGAAGACCGGACAACGGAGCGATTGCTCCAATGAAAGGTTCGAACCGTGTTTGCCTTTTGTCTGCGCATCGCCGGCTTGACCGTCGATGTGGCGAAAGGGGGCAGGATCCTCGAGCGTCGTTCGGGAGATCCGTTACTGGATGGCCCGGCCGACAAAAGGCAACCCGACGCCTGTCCTCGTCAATGGGATGTTCCCGTTAACAGGATTGGGGTCAACTGGAGATAGGCAGTGGACAGAGCGGAAAAACGCGAACTCGTCACGGGCCTGAACGGTGCGTTCTCGAACGCAGGTTCAGTGGTCGTGGCCCACTACGCCGGTATCACCGTCGCGCAAATGAACGACCTTCGGTCGAAAATGCGCGCCGCCGGTGGCACCGTCAAAGTCGCGAAGAACCGTCTCGCCAAAATCGCTCTTCAGGGCACGGACTCCGCATCGATCATCGAGCTGTTCAAGGGACAGACGCTGATTGCTTATTCGGAGGATCCGATTGCGGCGCCGAAGGTCGCGTCCGATTTCGCCAAGGGAAATGACAAGCTCGTCATTCTCGGCGGCGCAATGGGCACCACCTCGCTCAATGCCGACGGTGTGAAGGCACTCGCCACACTTCCGTCGCTCGATGAGCTGCGCGCCAGGCTGGTTGGCATGATCGCCACGCCGGCAACCCGGATCGCCCAGATCGTCAATGCGCCAGCGGCCTCGGTCGCGCGCGTCATCGGCGCTTACGCCCGGAAGGACGAGGCGGCATGAGGCCGTTCCTCGCTATCACAAACACACGTTCGAACCTTATGAAGGAACACAACAATGGCTGATCTCGCAAAGATCGTAGACGACCTTTCGAAGCTGACCGTCCTCGAGGCGGCCGAGCTGTCGAAGCTTCTGGAAGAAAAGTGGGGCGTTTCCGCCGCTGCTCCGGTGGCTGTTGCCGCCGCTGGCGGTGGTGCGGCCGCTGCTGCTCCGGTCGAGGAAAAGACGGAATTCGACGTCGTCCTCACCGAGGCAGGCGCTCAGAAGATCAACGTCATCAAGGAAGTCCGTGCCATCACCGGTCTTGGCCTCAAGGAAGCCAAGGATCTGGTCGAAGCGGCTCCGAAGCCGGTCAAGGAAGGCGTTTCCAAGGCCGACGCTGACAAGTTCAAGGCCCAGCTGGAAGCAGCCGGCGCCAAGGTCGACCTGAAGTAATCGTGAAAGCGGCGGGCGGCCTCGCGCCGTCCGCCACTCCCTTCGCCCGGAGGGAGCACGCGTAACGCGAGATCTACCAGAACCTCTTTCCTGAGGGCCGAAAATCGGCCTTCAGGAAACGGGTTTTCTCCCGTTCTAGCCGGCCGCCGACAGGCGCCGGGAAAACAGACAGAGGGTTGCCGCCAAGGTGGCCCAGAATGCAAGGCGAGCCGCGGCGAGGCTCGTCCCGAGTTTAGAGCTAAGGAGCGACGATGGCCCAGACCCAGACTTTCAATGGCCGCAGACGCGTACGCAAGTTCTTCGGAAAGATCCCGGAAGTTGCGGAGATGCCGAACCTCATCGAGGTTCAAAAGGCATCCTATGATCAATTCCTGATGGTGGCGGAGCCCAAGGGCGGGCGTCCGGACGAGGGACTGCAGGCTGTTTTCAAGTCGGTTTTCCCGATCTCCGATTTTTCCGGCTCCTCGATGCTGGAGTTCGTGAAGTACGAGTTCGAAGGACCGAAATTCGACGTTGACGAATGCCGTCAGCGCGACCTCACCTATGCCGCGCCGCTGAAGGTGACGCTGCGCCTCATCGTGTTCGATATCGACGAGGATACCGGCGCCAAGTCCATCAAGGACATCAAGGAGCAGGACGTCTACATGGGCGACATGCCGCTCATGACCTTGAACGGCACCTTCATCGTCAACGGCACCGAGCGCGTCATCGTCTCGCAGATGCACCGCTCGCCGGGCGTCTTCTTCGACCATGACAAGGGCAAGTCGCACTCGTCGGGCAAGCTTCTGTTTGCCGCGCGCGTCATCCCCTATCGCGGCTCGTGGCTCGACATCGAGTTCGATTCCAAGGACGTCGTGCACGCCCGAATCGATCGCCGCCGCAAGATTCCGGTGACGTCGCTGCTGATGGCGCTCGGTATGGACGGCGAAGAGATCCTGTCGACCTTCTACAACAAGATCACCTACAAGCGCGCCGGCGACCATTGGCGCATTCCGTTCAACGTCGAGCGTTTCCGCGGCCTCAAGGCCGTCGGCGACCTGGTCGATGCCGATACCGGCGAAGTCGTCGTCGAAGCCGGCAAGAAGATCACCGCCCGCCAGGCGAGGGCGCTTGGCGAAAAGGGTCTCAAGGCGATCAAGGCCACCGACGAGGACCTGCTCGGCAACTATCTGGCCGAGGACATCGTCAACTACGCCACCGGCGAGATCTTCCTCGAGGCCGGCGACGAGATCGACGAGAAGACGCTGAAGGTTCTGCTCGGCACCGGCGAAGACGAGATCAAGGTTCTCGACATCGACCACGTCAATGTCGGCGCCTATATCCGCAACACGCTCAACGTCGACAAGAACGAGAGCCGCCAGGACGCGCTGTTCGACATCTATCGTGTCATGCGCCCCGGCGAGCCGCCGACGCTCGAAACCGCCGAAGCCATGTTCAACTCGCTGTTCTTCGACAGTGAGCGCTACGATCTGTCGGCCGTCGGCCGCGTCAAGATGAACATGCGCCTCGAGCTCAAGGCCGAGGACACCGTGCGCGTGCTGCGCAAGGACGACATCCTGGCCGTGGTCAGGACGCTGGTCGAGTTGCGCGACGGCAAGGGCGAGATCGACGACATCGACAATCTCGGCAACCGCCGCGTGCGTTCGGTCGGCGAGCTGATGGAAAACCAGTACCGCGTCGGCCTGCTGCGCATGGAGCGCGCGATCAAGGAGCGTATGTCCTCGATCGAGATCGACACGGTCATGCCGCAGGACCTGATCAACGCCAAGCCGGCGGCTGCCGCCGTGCGCGAGTTCTTCGGTTCCTCGCAGCTGTCGCAGTTCATGGACCAGACCAACCCGCTGTCGGAGATCACCCACAAGCGCCGCCTCTCGGCGCTTGGACCGGGCGGTCTGACCCGCGAGCGCGCCGGCTTCGAAGTGCGCGACGTGCACCCGACGCATTACGGCCGCATCTGCCCGATCGAGACGCCGGAAGGCCCGAATATCGGTCTGATCAACTCGCTGGCCACCTTCGCACGCGTCAACAAGTACGGCTTCATCGAGAGCCCGTACCGCAAGATCGTCGACGGCAAGCTGACCAATGACGTCGTCTATCTCTCGGCGATGGAAGAGGCCAAGCACCATGTCGCGCAGGCCAACGCCGAGCTCGACAAGAACGGTGGTTTCGTCGACGAATTCGTCATTTGCCGCAGCGCCGGCGAAGTGATGATGGCGCCGCGCGAAAACGTCGATCTGATGGACGTGTCGCCCAAGCAGATGGTGTCGGTGGCCGCGGCCCTGATCCCGTTCCTGGAAAACGACGACGCCAACCGCGCTCTGATGGGCTCGAACATGCAGCGTCAGGCCGTGCCGCTGGTGCGCGCCGAGGCGCCGTTCGTCGGCACCGGCATGGAGCCGATCGTCGCCCGTGACTCGGGCGCCGCCATCGGCGCCCGCCGCGGCGGCATCGTCGACCAGGTGGACGCGACGCGTATCGTTATCCGCGCCACCGAAGATCTCGATCCGGGCAAGTCCGGCGTCGATATCTACCGGCTGATGAAGTTCCAGCGTTCGAACCAGAACACCTGCATCAACCAGCGTCCGCTGGTTCGCATGGGTGACCGGGTCAACAAGGGCGACATCATCGCCGACGGTCCGTCGACCGAGCTCGGCGATCTGGCGCTCGGCCGCAACGTGCTGGTCGCGTTCATGCCGTGGAACGGCTACAACTACGAGGACTCGATCCTCCTGTCCGAACGCATCGTCGCCGATGACGTCTTCACCTCGATCCATATCGAGGAGTTCGAGGTCATGGCGCGCGA
Source organism: Mesorhizobium sp. WSM4808 (assembly GCF_055811675.1). Taxonomy (NCBI): domain Bacteria; kingdom Pseudomonadati; phylum Pseudomonadota; class Alphaproteobacteria; order Hyphomicrobiales; family Phyllobacteriaceae; genus Mesorhizobium; species Mesorhizobium sp. WSM4808. The sequence goes on along the minus strand of NZ_JBVVQX010000020.1, from coordinate 22,589 downwards.
TACCAAGCTCGGGCCGGAGGAAATCACGCGCGATATCCCGAACGTCTCGGAAGAAGCGCTGAAGAACCTCGACGAAGCCGGCATCGTCTATATCGGTGCGGAAGTTCAGCCGGGCGACATCCTGGTCGGCAAGATCACGCCGAAGGGCGAAAGCCCGATGACGCCGGAAGAGAAGCTTCTGCGCGCCATCTTCGGCGAAAAGGCATCCGATGTGCGCGACACCTCGATGCGCATGCCTCCGGGCACTTTCGGCACGGTCGTCGAGGTGCGCGTCTTCAATCGCCACGGTGTGGAAAAGGACGAGCGCGCCATGGCGATCGAGCGCGAGGAGATCGAACGCCTCGCCAAGGACCGCGACGACGAGCAGGCCATTCTGGACCGTAACGTCTACGCGCGTCTGTCCGACGTGCTCGTCGGCAAGGAAGCGATCGCCGGACCGAAGGGCTTCAAGAAGGGCTCGACGCTGTCCAAGGATACGCTCGACGAGTATCCGCGTTCGCAGTGGTGGCAGTTTGCCGTGGAGAACGAAAAGCTCCAGAGCGAACTGGAAGCCCTGCGCGGCCAGTACGACGATTCCAAGAAGGCGCTCGAACAGCGTTTCATGGACAAGGTCGAGAAGGTCCAGCGCGGCGACGAAATGCCTCCGGGCGTCATGAAGATGGTCAAGGTCTTCGTGGCCGTGAAGCGCAAGATGCAGCCCGGCGACAAGATGGCCGGCCGTCACGGCAACAAGGGTGTCGTGTCGCGGATCGTTCCGGTCGAGGACATGCCTTTCCTCGAGGACGGCACGCATGCCGATATCGTGCTCAACCCGCTGGGTGTGCCGAGCCGCATGAATGTCGGCCAGATCCTGGAAACGCATCTGGGCTGGGCATGCGCGGGCATGGGCAGGAAGATCGGCGAGCTGATCGACACGTACAAGGCAGCCGGCGACATCAAGCCGCTGCGCAAGACGCTCGAGAGCTTCATTCCGGCCAACGACCGCAACGAGCCGGTTCGTGACTATGACGACGAGAGCATCGTTCGCCTCAGCGAGCAGATGCGCCGCGGCGTCTCGATCGCGACCCCGGTGTTCGACGGCGCGCATGAGGCTGACATCAACATCATGCTGGAGCAGGCGGGCCTGCACACATCAGGTCAGTCGCAGCTCTATGACGGACGCACGGGCGAGCCGTTCGATCGCAAGGTGACGATGGGCTATATCTATATGCTCAAGCTTCACCATCTCGTGGACGACAAGATCCACGCGCGTTCGATCGGTCCGTACTCGCTCGTCACCCAGCAGCCGCTGGGCGGCAAGGCGCAGTTCGGTGGCCAGCGCTTCGGCGAGATGGAGGTCTGGGCACTGGAAGCATACGGCGCCGCCTACACGCTGCAGGAAATGCTGACGGTGAAGTCCGACGACGTCGCTGGCCGTACCAAGGTCTACGAGGCGATCGTGCGTGGCGACGACACCTTCGAGGCCGGCATCCCCGAGAGCTTCAACGTTCTCGTCAAGGAAATGCGGTCTCTCGGCCTCAATGTCGAGCTGGAGAACACCAAGCTCGATGACAACCCTGTCCGGCTGCCCGATGCTGCCGAATAGGGACGCGGCCGAGTAAACAAGACGCTCGGTCGCGGAAACCGCGACCGAGCGCACCAAATTCTTCGGCCGGTGGCCGACACACGACGGCGGGCGTTTGGCCCGCGCTAGATGCAAGGGGTTTTCGAGGACCCCGAAAAGGAGAACGGCATGAACCAAGAGGTCATGAATCTCTTCAATCCGCAGGCGCCTGCGCAGGTGTTCGATTCCATTCGGATATCGCTTGCCAGCCCTGAGAAGATTCTGTCCTGGTCTTTCGGCGAGATCAAGAAGCCGGAGACCATCAACTACCGCACCTTCAAGCCGGAGCGTGACGGTCTGTTCTGCGCGCGCATTTTTGGCCCGATCAAGGACTATGAGTGCCTGTGCGGCAAGTACAAGCGCATGAAGTACAAGGGCGTCATCTGCGAAAAGTGCGGCGTTGAAGTCACGCTGTCGCGCGTTCGTCGTGAGCGCATGGGCCATATCGAGCTGGCGGCACCGGTCGCCCATATCTGGTTCCTGAAGTCGCTGCCGTCGCGCATCGGCACGCTGCTCGACATGACCCTGAAGGACATCGAGCGCGTCCTCTACTTTGAGAACTACATCGTCACCGAACCTGGCCTCACCGCGCTGAAGGAGCACCAGCTGCTCAGCGAGGAAGAGTACATGATCGCCGTCGACGAGTATGGCGAGGATAGTTTCACCGCCATGATCGGCGCCGAGGCCATTCATGACCTCCTGGCGGGCATGGACCTGGAGAAGATCGCCGGCGATCTGCGTTCGGAACTGGCTTCGACCACCTCCGAGCTGAAGCAGAAGAAGTATCTGAAGCGGCTCAAGGTCGTCGAGAACTTCATGGAATCCGGCAACCGTCCGGAATGGATGATCATGAAGGTGGTTCCGGTGATCCCGCCGGACCTGCGTCCGCTGGTTCCTCTGGACGGCGGCCGCTTCGCCACGTCGGATCTGAACGATCTCTATCGCCGCGTCATCAACCGCAACAATCGTCTGAAGCGGCTGATCGAGCTGCGCGCTCCCGGCATCATCGTGCGCAATGAAAAGCGCATGCTGCAGGAAGCCGTCGATGCGCTGTTCGACAACGGCCGTCGCGGCCGCGTCATCACCGGCGCCAACAAGCGCCCGCTGAAGTCGCTGTCCGACATGCTCAAGGGCAAGCAGGGCCGGTTCCGTCAGAACCTGCTCGGCAAGCGCGTCGACTATTCCGGCCGCTCGGTCATCGTGACCGGTCCGGAGCTCAAGCTGCACCAGTGCGGCCTGCCCAAGAAGATGGCGCTCGAACTGTTCAAGCCCTTCATCTACGCCCGTCTCGACGCCAAGGGTTACTCCTCGACCGTCAAGCAGGCGAAGAAGCTGGTCGAAAAGGAGCGTCCGGAAGTCTGGGATATCCTCGACGAGGTCATCCGCGAGCATCCGGTGCTGCTGAACCGTGCGCCGACGCTGCACCGTCTCGGCATCCAGGCGTTCGAGCCGATCCTGATCGAAGGCAAGGCGATCCAGCTGCACCCGCTGGTCTGCACGGCCTTCAACGCCGACTTCGACGGCGACCAGATGGCCGTTCACGTGCCGCTGTCGCTGGAAGCGCAGCTTGAAGCCCGCGTGCTGATGATGTCGACCAACAACATCCTGCACCCGGCTTCCGGCGCGCCGATCATCGTGCCGTCGCAGGACATGGTTCTGGGCCTCTACTATCTCTCGATCGTCAACCAGAACGAGCCGGGCGAGGGCATGGTGTTTGCCGACATGGGCGAACTCCAGCACGCGCTCGAGACCAAGGCGGTGACGCTGCACTCCAAGATCAAGGGTCGTTTCCGCACGGTCGACGCCGAAGGCAAGGTCGTGTCGAAGATCCATGACACCACGCCTGGCCGCATGATCATCGGCGAGCTTCTGCCGAAGAACGTCAACGTGCCTTACGAGACCGCCAACCAGGAGATGACCAAGAAGAACATCTCCAAGATGATCGACACCGTCTACCGCCATTGCGGTCAGAAAGAGACGGTCATTTTCTGCGATCGCATCATGGCGCTCGGATTCAGCCATGCCTGCCGTGCCGGCATTTCGTTCGGCAAAGACGACATGCTGATCCCGGATGCCAAGATCAAGCTGGTCTCCGACACCGAGGCTTTGGCCAAGGAATACGAGCAGCAGTACAATGACGGTCTGATCACGCAGGGCGAGAAGTACAACAAGGTCGTCGACGCCTGGGCCAAGTGCTCGGAAAAGGTCGCCGACGAAATGATGGCCCGTATCAAGGCGGTCGAGTTCGAGGACAATGGCCGTCAAAAGCCGATGAACTCGATTTACATGATGTCGCACTCCGGTGCGCGTGGCTCGCCCACCCAGATGCGCCAGCTTGCCGGCATGCGCGGCCTCATGGCCAAGCCGTCGGGTGAAATCATCGAGACGCCGATCATCTCGAACTTCAAGGAAGGTCTGACCGTGCTCGAGTACTTCAACTCGACCCACGGCGCCCGCAAGGGTCTGGCCGACACCGCCTTGAAGACGGCGAACTCGGGTTACCTCACCCGTCGTCTGGTCGACGTGGCGCAGGATTGCATCGTCAACTCCGTCGACTGCGGCACCGACAAGGGCCTCACCATGCAGCCGATCGTCGATGCCGGTCAGGTCGTCGCTTCGGTCGGCCAGCGCGTGCTGGGCCGTACGTCGCTCGACGACATCACCCATCCGGTGTCGGGCGAGATCCTGGTCAAGGCCGGAACGCTGATGGACGAGCGTGACGTGGAACAGATCGAAAAGGCCGGCGTCCAGTCGGTCCGCATCCGCTCGGCACTGACTTGCGAAGTCAGGGTTGGCGTCTGCGCGGTCTGCTACGGTCGCGATCTGGCCCGCGGCACCCCGGTCAACCAGGGCGAAGCTGTCGGCGTCATCGCGGCGCAGTCGATCGGCGAGCCGGGCACGCAGCTCACCATGCGTACCTTCCACATGGGCGGTACCGCGCAGGTGGTCGACAGCTCGTTCCTTGAAGCCTCGTATGAGGGCAAGGTCGAGATCCGCAACCGCAACGTGGTGCGCAACTCCGACGGCCAGCAGATGGTCATGGGCCGCAACATGGCGGTGCTGATCCTCGACGAAGCCGGCAAGGAGCGCGCCTCGCACCGCCTCACCTATGGTTCGCGCATCTTCGTGGACGATGGTGACAAGGTGAAGCGCGGCCAGCGTATCGCCGAGTGGGATCCCTATACCCGTCCGGTCCTCACTGAAATCGAGGGCAGGGTGTCGTACGAGGATCTGGTCGACGGCATTTCCGTTCAGGAAACCGCCGACGAGTCGACCGGCATCACCAAGCGTGAGGTCATCGACTGGCGCTCGACGCCACGCGGCAACGACCTGAAGCCGGCGATTGCGATCCAGGACGCCAAGGGCAAGGTCGGCAAGCTGTCGAAGGGCGGCGACGCTCGCTTCCTGCTCTCGGTCGAGGCCATTCTTTCGGTCGAGCCGGGTTCGCAGGTTCGCCCCGGCGACGTTTTGGCGCGTATTCCGATGGAAAGCGCCAAGACCAAGGACATCACCGGCGGTCTGCCGCGTGTTGCCGAGCTGTTCGAGGCACGTCGTCCGAAGGATCACGCCATCATCGCCGAGATCGACGGCACGATCCGCTTCGGCCGCGACTACAAGAACAAGCGTCGCATCATCATCGAGCCGCATGACTCGACGCTCGAGCCGGTCGAATACCTGATCCCGAAGGGCAAGCCGTTCCATCTCCAGGACGGCGACGTCATCGAGAAGGGCGACTACATCCTCGACGGCAATCCGGCGCCGCACGACATCCTGGCGATCAAGGGCGTGGAGGCACTTGCTTCCTACCTCGTCAACGAGATCCAGGAAGTCTATCGTCTGCAGGGCGTGTCGATCAACGACAAGCACATCGAGGTGATTGTTCGCCAGATGCTGCAGAAGGTCGAGATCACGGTGCAGGGCGATTCGACCTACATCCCGGGCGATCATGTCGACGTGATCGAACTGGAAGAGGTCAACGAGCGTCTGGTCGAGGACGGCAAGAAGCCGGCCGAAGGCCTGCCGGTGCTGCTCGGCATCACCAAGGCATCGCTGCAGACGCCGTCCTTCATCTCGGCCGCCTCCTTCCAGGAGACGACCCGGGTGCTGACGGAGGCCGCGGTTGCCGGCAAGACCGACATGCTGCAGGGCTTGAAGGAAAACGTCATCGTCGGCCGGCTGATCCCGGCCGGTACCGGCGGCACGATGAGCCAGATCCGGCGCATCGCCACCTCGCGCGACGAACTGATCATCGACGAGCGCCGCAAGGCCTCGGGTGCGGAAGTCGCCGAGCCGATGCTGGCCGACATGACAACCGCCGCGCAGTAAGCGCGGCGGCAGGAATCTCAGGCAAAAAAAGGCCGTCGGGGCGACCCGGCGGCCTTTTTTCATTGCGTTGGAGCCGAACTTTGTGGCGGTGGCGAAGTGAGGAGCATCGTCTGGTGCCTTGTTTTGCAGGCTGGCGCCGCCCCTCATCTGCCTGCCGGCATCTTCTCCCCGTATAGTGACGGGGAGAAGGACGCCGTCGCTGACGATTTCGCCAATCGGCGACCTTGCAGGGCGAACGCCGGCGTCGCCATTGCCCCTTTCTCCCCGTCACTATACGGGGAGAAATGTCCGGCAGGACAATGAGGGGCGGCGCGCCCTTCGCAAATGATCCGGGAAGTGGGGATCGGAGCGAGGTCGCTCTTCACAGCCCATTGTCAATCGAAGAACGCCTCGACCACGTTGCGCTTGCCGAGCATGAAGGCGTCGGCGACATGCTGCAGCGGCGCCAGATCGACATCGGAGACGCCGGCGCGGACGATCTCGGCGAAGCGCTTGTAGAGCATCGGGTACTCGGCCTCCGGCTCGTCATGAACCACCTTGCCGTCGATGGCGAGCTTCGACCCGCCGCCCGACAGCACCATGGCGCCCTTGTCGGTGTCGGCCAGGATGTCCCAGCTTTGCGGGCCTGTCTGCAGCCAGTCGAGGTCCATCGTCACCGGCAACCCGTTCGAGGTGCGGAAGGCGACGCGCGCGGCAACCGGGGAGGCGCGGTTTTCGGGAAAATCCAGCACCGCCGAGGTGATGAACATCGCCGGCAGGATATGGGTGGCAATCGACAGCGCGTTGATGCCGGGATCGAAGACGCCGAAACCGCCGGGAGCCCAGATCCATTCCTGGTTCGGGTGCCAGCGGCGCACGTCTTCCTTCCAGTTGATGGCGGCCGACCTGATCTTGGCCTTGTCGAGGAAGGCGCGTGCGGCCTCTACGGCCGGCGCATAGCGCGAGTGCCAGCTGGCGAACAGCGAGACGCCGTTCTGCGCGGCCAATGTCTTGAGGTCCTCGACCTCGCTGACCGTGGCGCCAGGCGGCTTCTCCAGGAAGACATGCTTCTTGGCCATCAGCGCGGCGCGCGCCGCATCGTAGCGGAACTGCGGCGGCATGCAGAGCGACACGGCCTCGAGCTCGGGCACCGCGTCGAGCATGGCTTCGATATCAGGGAAATTCGGGATGTCATCCACCTTGCCGTGACGGCTGGCAGCCGCGATGAGGCGATAGTCCTGGTCTTTCGCCAGGGCCGGCAGATGCTGGTCGCGGACGATCTTGCCGACGCCGACGATGCCTATCTTGATGGGCTGGGACACGGCCGCTCCGTCTGTTTGATGATGGTGATGGTTTCTTATCAGAACACTTGCCCCGGGCAAGCCGAAGCCGAGCAGCCAAACTCAGCCTTCCTCGAGCGGCAGTGCGCATTTTGCCGGCTGGGAATGCCTCGGTCGCCGATTCGTCTCGGCAGTCGATTCGAAAGCTGGACCGAGGGTTGGAGTCAGATCGGCACGTCGAAGGTAACGATCGACACTTCGCCTTCGAGCGCGCCCTGGAAGGCGGAGATATGCGGCTCTTCGTCGGGGATGCCGTCCATGTCGCCGATCTGGTCGAGCTCGGCCTCGGCGTACCCTTCGGCGGCAAGCGATTCGAGTGCCCGGCGCACCGCCGAATCGTCGTCGGGCGCGACCAGCATGACGTGGACGCCTTCCGGTTTGCCGCCTTTTTTCTTCCACACCCGGCCGGTGATGATGGTGACCGGGCGTTCTTCATTGTCGTTCACGGGCCGATTCCTCTTGGCAGCGGGTGGGCGGGCGAGGGGGTTTTGACTGCTCATGCGGCCTTTTCGCATGAAGCAAGGCCGCGCAACAGCGCAAACCCATTCACTTTGCTTGAAGGCTTGTCACTTTCTTCCTCGCTCTTGCAAAAATGCGAAAGAAAATTACATGCGGTTTTCGCATGGCTGCCAAGCCTTCGTCGGCGCGCAATATTTAGTGCTCCGGGCTTGACGGTCCGCGGTCTTACGAGTAGAAGCCGCCCAGTCAGAACCGATGTGAGGCTCTCCCTTCCGAAGCGACACGCTTTGGAGTTTGCCTCAAACAGGGTTCGTTTTACGAGCGAAAAGACATTTCCGGCGTGCACGAAGCGGCTTCCGCTTCCTCTGCCTTTTGTTCGGGCAAGACCGCGAGGCGCGGTTTATGGCCCGAATTTGCGTATGGAAATGACGCTTTGAGCGGCCCTGACCGGGCGAGACACGGAATTGAGAGACAAGAGGGTTTAATGCCTACCGTCAACCAGCTGATCCGCAAGCCGCGCATTGCGCCGGTGAAGCGCAACAAGGTCCCGGCCATGCAGCAGAACCCGCAGAAGCGGGGCGTCTGCACGCGCGTCTATACAACGACGCCGAAGAAGCCGAACTCGGCGCTGCGCAAGGTGGCCAAGATCCGCCTGACCAATGGTTTTGAAGTGATCGGGTACATTCCCGGCGAAGGCCACAACCTTCAGGAACACTCCGTGGTGATGATCCGCGGCGGCCGCGTCAAGGATCTTCCGGGCGTTCGCTACCACATCATCCGCGGCGTGCTCGACACGCAGGGTGTGAAGAACCGCAAGCAGCGCCGTTCGAAGTACGGCGCCAAGCGTCCGAAGTAAGGGGCGTCCGAAGTAAGATTTTCCGGCCTTGGCGCTCCTTGGGTGCGTCGGGTTATGAGATTGAGAGACAAAAGCCATGTCGCGTCGTCACAGTGCAGAAAAGCGTGAGATCAATCCGGACCCGAAGTTCGGCGATCTGATCGTCACCAAGTTCATGAACGCCGTCATGTATGACGGCAAGAAGTCGGTCGCCGAGACCATCGTCTACGGCGCGCTCGACCAGGTTCAGTCGAAGACCAAGCAGGAGCCGGTCACCGTCTTCCATCAGGCGCTCGACAATGTCGCGCCTCATGTTGAAGTGCGTTCGCGTCGTGTCGGTGGCGCCACCTACCAGGTTCCGGTTGATGTGCGCCCCGAGCGCCGCCAGGCATTGGCCATTCGCTGGCTGATCGCTGCGGCCCGCAATCGCAATGAGACCACGATGGTCGACCGCCTCTCCGGCGAGCTGATGGATGCGGCCAACAACCGCGGCACGGCTGTCAAGAAGCGTGAAGACACCCACAAGATGGCTGAAGCCAACCGCGCTTTCGCGCACTACCGCTGGTAAAGCGCGAACGAGACTGAGAGGCAGCTACGATGGCCCGCGAATACAAAATCGAAGACTACCGCAATTTCGGTATCATGGCGCATATTGACGCCGGCAAGACGACGACCACCGAGCGCGTCCTCTACTACACGGGCAAGTCGCACAAGATCGGCGAAGTCCACGACGGCGCTGCCACCATGGATTGGATGGAGCAGGAGCAGGAGCGCGGCATCACGATCACCTCCGCCGCGACCACGACCTTCTGGAAGGCTCGTGACGGCAAGATGCACCGCTTCAACATCATCGACACCCCCGGCCACGTCGACTTCACCATCGAAGTCGAGCGTTCGCTGCGCGTGCTCGACGGCGCCATCGCGCTGCTCGATGCCAATGCCGGCGTTGAGCCGCAGACCGAGACCGTCTGGCGCCAGGCCGACAAGTACCGCGTTCCGCGCATGATCTTCTGCAACAAGATGGACAAGATCGGCGCCGACTTCTATCGCTCGGTCGAGATGATCGGTTCGCGCCTCGGCGCGCATGCCGTTGTCATGCAGCTGCCGATTGGCGCCGAGACCGAGTTCAAGGGCGTCGTCGACCTCGTCGAGATGAACGCGCTTGTCTGGCGCGACGAGACGCTGGGCGCTGCCTGGGATGTCGTCGAGATCCCGGACGACCTCAAGGCTCGTGCCGAAGAATACCGCGAGAAGATGATCGAGGCCGCCGTCGAAATGGACGAGACGGCGCTTGAAAATTACCTCGAAGGCAAGATGCCGTCGAATGATGAGATCCGCGCGCTGATCCGCAAGGGCACCATCGCGGTCAAGTTCTACCCGATGTTCTGTGGCTCGGCCTTTAAGAACAAGGGCGTGCAGCCGCTGCTCGACGCCGTCGTCGAATATCTGCCGTCGCCGGCCGATGTTCCCGCCATCAAGGGTGTCGATGCCAAGACCGACGCCGAGATCGAGCGTCACGCCGACGACAACGAGCCTCTGTCGATGCTCGCCTTCAAGATCATGAACGACCCGTTCGTCGGTTCGCTGACCTTTGCCCGCATCTATTCGGGCAGGCTCACCAAGGGCATCTCGGTCGACAACACCGTGAAGGGCAAGAAAGAGCGCATCGGCCGCATGCTGCAGATGCATGCGAACTCGCGCGCCGACGTCGAAGAGGCTTTTGCCGGCGACATCGTTGCTCTTGCCGGTCTCAAGGACACGACCACCGGCGACACGCTGAGCGATCCGCTGCATCCGGTCATTCTCGAGCGCATGGAATTCCCCGATCCGGTCATCCAGATCGCCATCGAGCCGAAGACCAAGAACGACCAGGAAAAGATGGGCCTCGCCCTTCACCGCCTGGCCGCCGAGGATCCGTCCTTCCGTGTCAAGACCGACGAGGAAAGCGGCCAGACCATCATTTCCGGCATGGGCGAACTTCACCTGGACATCATCGTCGACCGCATGCGTCGCGAGTTCAAGGTCGAGGCCAATGTCGGCGCACCGCAGGTGGCTTATCGCGAGACGATCACCCGCAGGCACGAGCAGGACTACACGCACAAGAAGCAGACCGGCGGTACCGGTCAGTTCGCTCGCGTCAAGATCGTCTTCGAGCCGAATCCGGACAGCAGCGAGTTCGAGTTCGAGACCAAGATCGTCGGCGGCGCCGTGCCGAAGGAATACATCCCCGGTGTCGAAAAGGGCATCAACAGCGTCATGACCTCGGGTCCGTTCGCGGGCTTCCCGATGATCGGCGTCAAGGCGACCCTCATCGACGGCGCTTACCACGATGTCGACTCCAGCGTCCTGGCCTTCGAAATCGCCGGCCGCGCCTGCTTCCGTGAAGCAGCACCCAAGCTTGGCGTGCAGCTTCTGGAGCCGATCATGAAGGTCGAAGTTGTGACGCCGGAAGACTACGTCGGCAGCGTCATCGGCGATCTGAACGGTCGTCGTGGCCAGATTCAGGGTCAGGAAGCGCGCGGCGTTGCCGTCGTCATCAACGCGATGGTGCCGCTCGCCAACATGTTCAAGTATGTCGACAACCTGCGCTCGATGAGCCAGGGCCGTGCGGCCTACACTATGCAGTTCGATCACTATGAGCCGGTTCCGACCGCAGTGGCTCAGGAAGTCCAGAAGAAATACGCCTAAGGGTTTCTTAGCCACCGGGTCGCGCTCCTTGCGCGGTGCCGGATCTGAAGAGCGAATAACAATTTCCCCTTAGCGGGTAGAATAGACGGAGAACGATTATGGCCAAAGGTAAATTCGAGCGTAACAAGCCTCACGTGAACATCGGCACGATTGGCCACGTCGACCATGGCAAGACGTCGCTGACGGCGGCGATCACCAAGTATTTTGGCGAATACAAGCGCTACGACCAGATCGACGCCGCCCCTGAAGAAAAGGCGCGCGGCATCACGATCTCGACGGCGCATGTCGAATACGAGACGGCCAACCGCCACTATGCTCACGTCGACTGCCCCGGCCACGCCGACTATGTGAAGAACATGATCACCGGTGCCGCGCAGATGGACGGCGCGATCCTGGTCGTGTCGGCTGCCGACGGCCCGATGCCGCAGACCCGCGAGCACATCCTGCTGGCCCGTCAGGTCGGCGTGCCGTCGATCGTGGTGTTCCTGAACAAGGTCGACCAGGTCGACGACGCCGAGCTGCTCGAACTGGTCGAGCTCGAGGTTCGCGAGCTTCTGACCAAGAACGAGTTCCCCGGCGACGACATTCCGATCGTCAAGGGTTCGGCGCTGGCTGCTCTGGAAGATTCGGACAAGAAGATCGGTGAAGACGCGATCCGCGAGCTGATGGCTGCGGTCGATGCCTACATCCCGACGCCGGTTCGTCCGCTCGACAAGCCGTTCCTGATGCCGATCGAAGACGTGTTCTCGATCTCGGGCCGCGGCACGGTCGTGACCGGCCGCGTCGAGCGCGGCGTGGTCAAGGTCGGCGAGGAGCTGGAGATCATCGGCATCCGTCCGACGACCAAGACGACCTGCACGGGCGTGGAAATGTTCCGCAAGCTGCTCGATCAGGGCCAGGCCGGCGACAACATCGGCGCGCTGCTGCGCGGCGTTGATCGTGAAGGTGTCGAGCGCGGCCAGGTTCTGGCCAAGCCGGGCACGGTGAAGCCGCACAAGAAGTTCGTGGCCGAAGCCTACATCCTGACCAAGGACGAAGGTGGCCGTCACACGCCGTTCTTCACCAACTACCGTCCGCAGTTCTACTTCCGCACGACCGACGTGACCGGCATCGTGTCGCTGCCGGAAGGCACCGAGATGGTGATGCCGGGCGACAACATCACGGTCGATGTCGAGCTGATCGTGCCGATCGCCATGGAAGAGAAGCTGCGCTTCGCCATCCGTGAAGGCGGCCGCACCGTCGGTGCCGGCATCGTCGTCACCATCAAAGAGTAATTTGGACTTAAACCGATCTGTCGCGGGCGCGGGAGTTGCCCGCGCCGCGCCAGAACAAGGAAGTGACGCATGAACGGACAGAATATCCGCATCCGCCTTAAGGCGTTTGACCACCGCGTGCTCGACGCCTCGACGAAGGAAATCGTGTCGACGGCCAAGCGTACCGGCGCAAACGTCCGCGGCCCCATTCCGCTGCCGACGCGGATCGAAAAGTTCACGGTCAACCGGTCGCCTCACGTCGACAAGAAGAGCCGCGAGCAGTTCGAGATGCGCACGCACAAGCGTCTGCTCGACATCGTCGATCCGACCCCGCAGACGGTCGATGCTTTGATGAAGCTCGATCTGGCCGCCGGCGTCGACGTCGAGATCAAGCTCTAAGGGAATGAGAGCGCGGTAAGGGGCGGTGCCCCTGGCCCGGAACTCTAAAGGAATTGAACCGATGCGTTCAGGTGTGATTGCAAAGAAGGTGGGAATGACCCGCATCTACAACGATGCCGGGGAACATGTTCCCGTCACCGTTCTCCTGATGGAGAACTGCCAGGTCGTGGCCCAGCGCACGCAAGAGAAGAATGGCTACACCGCCGTTCAGCTCGGCGTTGGCCTTGCCAAGGTGAAGAACACGTCGAAGGCGATGCGCGGCCATTTCGCGACCGCTTCCGTCGAGCCGAAGGCGAAGGTCGCCGAGTTCCGCGTCTCCGCCGACAACATGATCGATGTCGGCGCCGAGATCACCGTCGAGCACTTCGTCGCCGGCCAGAAGGTCGATGTGACGGGCACGACGATCGGCAAGGGCTTTCAGGGCGTCATCAAGCGCCACCACATGGGCGGTGGCCGTGCAACGCACGGTAACTCGGTTTCGCACCGTACGCACGGTTCGACCGGCCAGCGCCAGGACCCGGGCAAGGTGTTCAAGGGCAAGCATATGGCTGGCCACATGGGCGACACCCGCGTCACCACGCAGAATGTCGAGATCGTATCGACCGACGCCGACCGCGGCCTGATCCTGATCCGCGGTGCGGTCCCCGGATCGAAGGGCGCCTGGATCCTGGTCCGCGATGCGGCCAAGGTGGCACTGCCGGCCAATGCGCCGAAGCCTGCCGCGATCCGCGCCGTTGCTGCCGAAAGTGGCGCCAAGAACGAGGCTCCGGCCACAGAGGGAGCGGAATAATGGATCTCAAGATCACAACGCTGGGCGGCAAGGACGCCGGCAAGGTGGAACTCTCCGACGAGATTTTCGGCCTTGATCCGCGCGAAGACATCCTGCAGCGCGTCGTGCGCTGGCAGCTTGCCAAGAAGCAGCAGGGCACGCACAAGACCAAGGGTCGCGCCGAGATCGCGCGCACCGGCGCCAAGATGTACAAGCAGAAGGGTACGGGCCGCGCCCGTCACCATTCGGCACGCGCTCCGCAGTTCCGCGGCGGCGGCAAGGCCCACGGGCCGGTCGTTCGCAGCCACGAGCACGAACTGCCGAAGAAGGTTCGTGCTCTCGGCCTCAAGCATGCTCTCTCGGCCAAGGCCAAGAGCGCGTCGATCATCATCATCGACGAGCTGAAGCTGACCGAGGCCAAGACGAAGGCGCTGATCGCAAATTTCGCGACGCTGGGCCTGACCAACGCTTTGCTGATCGGCGGCGCCGAGCTTGACAAGAACTTCAAGCTGGCGGCGACGAACATCCCCAACATCGACGTGCTGCCCATCCAGGGCATCAACGTCTACGACATTCTGCGCCGCGGCACGCTGGTCCTTTCGAAGGCCGCCGTCGAGGCTCTCGAGGAGCGTTTTAAATGACCGACCTTCGTCATTACGACGTGATCGTCTCGCCGGCGATCACCGAAAAGTCGACCATGGCCTCCGAGCAGAACAAGGTCGTCTTCAACGTCGCCAAGAAGGCGTCGAAGCCGGAAATCAAGGCCGCCGTCGAAGCGCTGTTCGGCGTCAAGGTGATGGCCGTGAACACGCTTGTCCGCAAGGGCAAGATCAAGCGCTTCCGTGGCACGGTTGGCCGCCAGAGCGACGTCAAGAAGGCGGTTGTGACGCTGGCCGATGGTCAGTCGATCGACGTCGCGACGGGTCTCTGAGCAAGGCCGCGAGGACAGAACAATGGCACTGAAAAAATTCAACCCGGTAACGCCCAGCACCCGTCAGCTGGTCATCGTCGACCGCTCGGGTCTTTACAAGGGCAAGCCCGTCAAGGGTCTGACCGAAGGCCTGACCAAGTCGGGCGGCCGCAACAATCACGGTCGCATCACCGCCCGCTTCATCGGCGGTGGTCACAAGCGTTCGTACCGCATCATCGACTTCAAGCGCCGCAAGTTCGACGTCGTCGGCACGGTCGAGCGCATTGAATACGATCCGAACCGCACCGCCTTCATCGCGCTGATCAAGTATGACGATGGCGAGCTGTCCTACATCATCGCTCCGCAGCGTCTGGCTCCCGGCGACAAGATCGTCTCCGGTGAATCGGTAGATGTGAAGCCGGGCAATGCGATGCCGCTGGCTTCGATGCCGGTCGGCACCATCGTCCACAACATCGAGCTGAAGCCGGGCAAGGGCGCTCAGGTCGCCCGTTCGGCAGGTGGTTACGGTCAGCTGGTCGGTCGTGACCAGGGCATGGCGATCCTGCGCCTCAATTCGGGCGAGCAGCGTGTCGTTCACGGCTCCTGCATGGCCACTGTCGGCGCCGTATCCAATCCGGACCACGGCAACATCAATGACGGCAAGGCCGGTCGCACGGTTTGGCGTGGCAAGCGCCCGCACAATCGCGGCGTGACCATGAACCCGGTCGACCATCCGCACGGCGGCGGCGAAGGCCGCACTTCGGGTGGCCGCCATCCGGTTTCGCCCTGGGGCAAGCCGACCAAGGGCAAGAAGACGCGGTCCAACAAGGCGACCGACAAGTTCATCCTGCGCTCGCGCCATCAGCGCAAGAGCTAAGAAGAGGTAACGCCAAGTGACTCGTTCGATTTGGAAAGGCCCCTTCATTGACGGCTACCTTCTCAAGAAGGTGGACAAGGTTCGTGAAGGTGGTCGCAATGAGGTGATCAAGATGTGGAGCCGTCGCTCCACCATCCTGCCGCAGTTCGTCGGCTTCACCTTCGGTGTCTACAACGGCCAGAAGCATGTTCCCGTCTCGGTGAACGAGGACATGGTCGGTCACAAGTTCGGTGAATTCGCTCCGACCCGGACCTATTACGGTCACGGCGCGGATAAGAAGGCGAAGAGGAAATAATCATGGGCAAGGCCAAAGCTCCGCGCAGGCTTGCTGATAACGAAGCGCGCGCCGTATTGCGCACGATCCGTATCAGCCCGCAGAAGCTGAACCTCGTTGCCGCGCTGATCCGCGGCAAGAAGGTCGCGACAGCGCTTTCCGATCTCGAATTCTCGGCCAAGCGGATTTCCGGCACGGTCAAGAAGACGCTGGAATCGGCAATCGCCAACGCGGAAAACAACCACGACCTGGATGTCGATGCGCTGATCGTGGCGGAAGCCTATGTCGGCAAGTCGATCGTCATGAAGCGGTTCCATGCCCGTGGCCGCGGTCGCGCCAGCCGTATCGAGAAGCCGTTCTCGCACCTCACGATCGTCGTTCGTGAAGTCGAAGAAAAAGGGGAGGCCGCATAATGGGCCAGAAAGTCAATCCGATCGGTCTTCGCCTCGGCATCAACCGCACCTGGGATTCGCGCTGGTTCGCGAACACCGGCGAGTACGGCAAGCTGCTGCATGAGGACATCAAGATCCGCAAGTATCTCGAGAAGGAGCTCAAGCAGGCTGCCATCTCGAAGGTCGTGATCGAGCGTCCGCACAAGAAGTGCCGCGTCACCATCCACGCCGCGCGCCCGGGTCTGATCATCGGCAAGAAGGGCGCCGACATCGAGAAGCTTCGCAAGAAGCTGATGGAGATGACGAAGTCCGAGACGCACCTCAACATCGTTGAAGTGCGCAAGCCGGAAATCGACGCGACCCTGGTCGCCCAGTCGATCGCCCAGCAGCTCGAGCGTCGTATCGCGTTCCGCCGCGCCATGAAGCGTGCCGTTCAGTCGGCGATGCGCCTCGGTGCCGAAGGCATCCGCATCAACTGCGCCGGCCGCCTCGGCGGCGCCGAGATCGCGCGCATGGAATGGTATCGCGAAGGCCGCGTGCCGCTGCATACGCTGCGTGCGGACGTCGACTACGGTACGGCCGAAGCGCACACGGCTTATGGCATCTGCGGCGTCAAGGTCTGGGTGTTCAAGGGCGAAATCCTTGAGCATGACCCGATGGCTTCGGAGCGTCGGGCCAGCGAAAGCGATGCAGCGCATGGCGGTGGTGGTGATCGCGAACGCGGTCGTCGTCGCGAAAACGCCTGAGACATTTAGGAATTTGGAGTTAGAACGATGCTGCAGCCAAAGCGCACAAAGTTCCGCAAGCAGTTCAAGGGCCGTATCCATGGTACCGCAAAGGGCGGCACCAACCTGGATTTCGGTGGTTTCGGGCTGAAGGCGCTTGAGCCGAACCGCGTCACCGCACGTGAGATCGAGGCGGCCCGCCGCGCGATCACGCGTGAAATGAAGCGCGCTGGTCGCGTCTGGATCCGTATTTTCCCGGACGTGCCGGTCACTTCGAAGCCGACCGAAGTCCGCATGGGTAAGGGCAAGGGTGCGGTCGACTACTGGGCGGCGCGCGTCAAGCCGGGCCGCATCATGTTCGAGATCGACGGCGTCAATGAAGAAACCGCCCGTGAGGCACTGCGTCTCGGCGCGGCCAAGCTCTCGGTCAAGACGCGCTTCGTGCAGCGCATCGCAGAATAAGGACGGGCTGATCATGAAAGCCGAAGACATCCGGACCAAGACCCAGGACCAGCTGACCGACGACCTGGCCAGCCTGAAGAAGGAGCAGTTCAACCTGCGCTTCCAGAAGGCCACCGGCCAACTCGAGAAGACCGCGCGCGTGAGACAGGTCCGTAAGGATATTGCGCGTATCAAGACCATCGCTGCGGAAAAGTCCGCGGCTAAGAAGGCTTAAGGACGAAAACCATGCCAAAGCGCATTCTGCAGGGCACCGTCGTCAGCGACAAGAACGAGAAGACGGTTGTCGTCAAGGTCGAACGGCGCTTCACGCATCCCGTGATGAAGAAGACCGTGCGCATGACCAAGAAGTACAAGGCGCACGACGAGAACAACGCCCACAAGGTTGGCGATCAGGTGTTCATCCAGGAATCGAAGCCGATTTCCAAGGACAAGCGCTGGATCGTCGTGTCTTCGGACCAAGCCTGACCTCGGGCGTAAACAACGAATTTTGGACAGACCGGGGAGGGGCTTTGAGCCCATCCCGTTAGAAGAGAAGAAGGCGGCCAGTCATGATTCAGATGCAAACAAACCTCGACGTCGCGGATAATTCCGGCGCCCGTCGTGTCATGTGCATCAAGGTGCTGGGCGGCTCGAAGCGGAAATACGCTTCCGTGGGCGACATCATCGTGGTGTCGATCAAGGAAGCCATTCCGCGCGGCCGCGTAAAGAAGGGCGATGTGATGAAGGCGGTCGTGGTTCGCACGGCCAAGGACATCCGCCGCCCGGACGGCAGCGTGATCCGTTTCGACAAGAACGCGGCCGTTCTCGTCGACAACAAGAAAGAGCCGATCGGCACGCGTATCTTCGGACCGGTTCCGCGCGAACTCCGCGCCAAGAACCACATGAAGATCATCTCGCTCGCGCCTGAAGTGCTGTAAGGAGCCGGACCAATGCAAAAGATTAGAAAAGGCGACAAGGTCGTCGTGCTGGCCGGCAAGGACAAGGGCCGTTCGGGCGAAGTCCTCTCGGTACAGCCGAAGGAAGACACCGCGCTGGTGCGCGGCGTCAACATGATCCGTCGTCACCAGAAGCAGTCCCAGTCCCAAGAGGGCGGGATCATCACCAAGGAAGCGCCGATCCAGCTGTCGAACATCGCGCTGGCCGACCCCAAGGATGGCAAGCCGACCCGCGTCGGTTTCATCTTCCAGAAGGACGGCAAGAAGGTGCGCGTCGCCAAGCGCTCGGGAGAAGTCATCAATGGCTAAGGCTCAATCCAAGCAGGCGACCGCGAACAACACGCCGCGCCTCAAGCAGGTCTACAACGAGACCATCCGCAAGGCGTTGCAGGAACAGTTCGGCTACGACAACGAGATGCAGGTTCCGCGCATCGACAAGATCGTGCTGAACATGGGCGTTGGCGAAGCGACCGCCGATTCGAAGAAGCCTTCGATCGCGGCCGAAGACCTGGCGATGATCGCCGGCCAGAAGGCCGTCGTCACCCGCGCCCGCAACTCGATCGCCGGCTTCAAGGTCCGCGAGAAGATGCCGATCGGCGCTAAGGTCACGCTGCGCAAGGAACGTATGTACGAGTTCCTCGACCGTCTCGTGAACATCGCACTGCCACGCGTCCGCGACTTCCGCGGGCTCAATCCGAAGAGCTTCGATGGCCGTGGCAACTACGCCATGGGCATCAAGGAACACATCGTGTTCCCGGAGATCAACTACGACAAGGTTGATCAGATCTGGGGCATGGACGTCATCGTTTGTACGACTGCGAAGACGGATGACGAAGCCAGGGCATTGCTCAAGGCTTTCAACTTCCCCTTCCGCCAGTAACGGCAGCGAGAAAAGGAAAATCTGAAATGGCAAAGACCAGCTCAGTCGAGAAGAACAACAGGCGCCGCAAGCTTGCCGACCAGTACGGTCCCAAGCGCGCTGCCCTGAAGGCGATCATCATGGATCAGTCCAAGCCGATGGAAGAGCGTTTCCGCGCTCAGCTCAAGCTTGCCGCCATGCCGCGCAACTCGGCCAAGATCCGCATCCGCAACCGCTGCGAAGTCACCGGCCGTCCGCGCGCCTACTATCGCAAGCTCAAAGTATCGCGCATCGCGCTTCGTGATCTCGGCAATAACGGCCAGATCCCGGGCCTGGTCAAGTCGAGCTGGTAAGGAGGACATAACATGTCATTGAGCGATCCTCTCGGCGATATGCTGACCCGCATCCGCAACGCGTATGGCCGCAAGAAGTCGAGCGTTTCGACGCCGGCTTCGCGTCTGCGCACCCGCGTCCTCGACGTGCTGAAGGCTGAAGGCTATATCCGCGATTACAGCCAGACCGACTTCGACAACGGCAAGTCCGAAATCGAGATCGAGCTGAAGTATTTCGACGGCGCGCCGGTCGTGCGCGAAATCGCCCGCGTCTCGAAGCCAGGCCGCCGCGTCTATGTTTCGGCCAAGTCGATTCCGCAGGTCGCCAACGGCCTCGGCATCGCCATCCTTTCGACACCGAAGGGCGTGATGGCCGACCATGAAGCACGTGAACAGAACGTCGGCGGTGAGATCCTCTGCCAGATCTTCTGATCTGGCAGTTGACCGCAAAGTGGAATCCGGTCTTCGGATCGTTCCCGAAGACAGAGACCTGAAACAAGAGAAGTGACGAGGACAACAAAATGTCTCGTATTGGAAAGAAACCCGTTTCGCTGCCGCAGGGCGTGACCGCGACCGTCAACGGCCAGACCGTGACGGCGAAGGGCCCCAAGGGTGAGCTGAAGTTCGTGGTGAACGATGAAGTGCTGGTCAAGATGGAAGGCAGCGAGATCGCTGTCCAGCCGCGCGACCAGACCAAGACCGCCCGCTCCAAGTGGGGCATGTCGCGCACGCAGATCGTCAACATCCTGCAGGGCGTCAAGGACGGTTTCGAGAAGAAGCTCGAGATCACCGGCGTCGGCTATCGCGCGGCACTTCAGGGCAAGAACCTGCAGCTGGCGCTTGGCTTCAGCCATGACGTCGTCTATGAGACGCCGGCCGGCATCACCATTACCGTGCCGAAGCCGACCGAAATCACCGTGGCCGGCATCGACAAGCAGCAAGTCGGCCAGGTTGCGGCGGAGATCCGCGAGTATCGCGGTCCCGAGCCCTACAAGGGCAAGGGCGTCCGCTATGCCGGCGAAAAGATCGTCCGCAAGGAAGGCAAGAAGAAGTAGCGGGCCTGGCCTCGAGAAGTTGAGGCCAAGCCAAGAAGTGCAACGCCGCGGGGAGCGGTCGCGGGAGGCGCTTTCGCCTACCGCATATGGCGGCCCCCGTTTTTTGAAGGCAAGGAAGACCATCATGGGTACCAAGGAATCCACGCAGCGCCGCGCGCAGCGCGTCCGTCGTCAGATCAAGAAGGTCGCCGGCGAGCGTCCGCGTCTGTCGGTCCACCGCACGTCGAAGAACATCTACGTGCAGGTCATCGACGACGCCAAGGGCCACACCATCGCTGCCGCTTCGACGCTTGAGAAGGACCTCAAGGGTTCGCTCAAGACCGGCGCCGACACCGCCGCCGCCGCCGCGATCGGCAAGCTGATCGCCGAGCGCGCCACCAAGGCCGGCGTCAAGGAAGTCGTCTTCGACCGCGGTGCCTACATCTATCACGGCCGCGTCAAGGCGCTCGCCGAGGCTGCCCGCGAAGGTGGCTTGAGCTTCTAAGCATAGTCCCGAAAAGTTGCAGACTTTTCGGATAGGGATTATGCGAAGGAATTGATTTCGCCCCCGGTGACCGTTTCCCGATTTATTCGGGGCGAGGCACCGGATCTTATCAGCAACCGTGCTTCCGGAAAAAAACAAGGAACAGGATATGGCACAGGAACGTAGGGATGGCGGCCGCGGCCGCGATCGTGAAGAACGCGATGACGGCATGGTGGACAAGCTCGTCCACATCAACCGCGTCGCCAAGGTCGTCAAGGGCGGCCGTCGCTTCGGTTTTGCAGCACTCGTCGTCGTCGGTGACCAGAAGGGCCGTGTCGGCTTTGGTCACGGCAAGGCGCGCGAAGTGCCGGAAGCCATCCGCAAGGCAACTGAATCGGCCAAGCGCGACATGATCTTCGTGCCGCTGCGCTCGGGCCGTACGCTGCACCACGACGTCGAAGGACGCTGGGGTGCTGGACGCGTGCTGCTGCGCGCCGCCAAGCAAGGTACCGGCATCATCGCCGGTGGCCCGATGCGCGCTGTCTTCGAGACGCTCGGCATGCATGACGTGGTCGCCAAGTCGATGGGTTCGTCGAACCCCTACAACATGGTTCGCGCCACCTTCGACGCGCTGAAGAGCCAGATGCATCCCAAGGATGTGGCTGCTGCTCGCGGCATCAAGTATTCGACCCTTCAGGCCCGCCGCGGCACCGCCGTTGCGGCTGAAGAATAGTCGATCTGACCAGGGATTTTGACCATGGCCAAGAAAGCAACCAAGACCATCACCGTTGAGCAGATCGGTTCGCCGATCCGCCGTCCGAAGGAACAGCGCGCGACGCTGGTCGGCCTCGGCCTCAACAAGATGCACAAGCAGCGCACGCTGGAAGATACGCCCTCCGTGCGCGGCATGATCGCTGCCGTCCAGCATCTCGTCCGCGTCGTGGACGAGGGCTGAGCCAGAGCGCAGGAGAACTCAGATGAAACTCAACGATCTGCGTGACAAGGACGGCGCGACGCACTCCAAGAAGCGTCTCGGCCGTGGTATCGGCTCCGGCTCCGGCAAGACCGGCGGTCGCGGCGTCAAGGGCCAGAAGGCGCGCTCCGGCGTCGCCATCAACGGCTTCGAGGGCGGCCAGATGCCGCTCTACCGGCGCCTGCCGAAGCGTGGCTTCAACAACATCTTCGCCAAGAGCTTCACCGTCGTGTCGCTGGCCCGCATCCAGGTGGCCATCGACGCCAAAAAGCTCGACGCCAAGGCGACCGTGACGGCTGAATCGCTGGTTGCCGCCGGCGTCATCCGCCGCGTCAAGGACGGCGTGCGCATCCTCTCGGACGGCGAGATCAAGGCGAAGCTCGCCTTTGACGTCGCCGGCGCCTCCAAGGCCGCGATCGAAAAGATCGAAAAGGCCGGCGGTTCGGTCAAGCTGCCGCAGGAAAAGGCAGCTGCCGAGTAACGGCAATTTGAAGCGCGATCGGCAGGAGTGGGATCCGTTTTTGCTCACGATTGCGCTTTGATCTGCTCAACGAGGCGGGCGCGGGAAAACCGGCGCGGGGAGGTTTTTTTGCCCGGGGGGTTGTAGTGGGGGTTGGTGTTAAGCCCCCCCCGTCCACAAGGGCCGAAAAACGTTAAAAACGGGGAATAAATCAATGGGTT
>NZ_JBVVQX010000019.1:0-113839 GCF_055811675.1 Mesorhizobium sp. WSM4808 | reverse complement strand
TCCTCAACCGTGATGACGCCTTCGTTGCCGACCTTCTGCATCGCTTCCGCGATCATCTTGCCGACCGACTCGTCGCCGTTGCCGGCGATCGTGCCGACCTGGGCAACCTCTTCCGAGGTCTTTATCTTCTTGGCGTTCTTGATCAGCGTCGCAACGACGTCGGTTACCGCGAGGTCGATGCCGCGCTTCAGATCCATCGGGTTCATGCCGGCGGCAACGGCCTTGTGGCCTTCCTGGACGATCGACTGCGCCAGAACGGTCGCGGTCGTGGTGCCGTCGCCGGCGATGTCGTTGGTCTTCGAAGCGACTTCGCGGACCATCTGCGCGCCCATGTTCTCGAACTTGTCTTCAAGCTCGATTTCCTTGGCGACGGTGACGCCGTCCTTGGTGATGCGCGGGGCGCCGAACGACTTGTCGATGACGACGTTGCGGCCCTTGGGGCCGAGCGTGACCTTCACCGCGTCGGCGAGGATGTTGACGCCGCGCAGCATGCGCTCGCGGGCATCACGGGAGAATTTTACGTCTTTGGCAGCCATTTTTAGCTCCTGGCAGGGGCTTTGATCGAGCCCGGGAATTCAGTTGACGGGGAAAGGCCTGATATCAGCCGATGATGCCCATGATGTCGGATTCCTTCATGATCAGAAGGTCTTCGCCATTGAGCTTGACTTCGGTGCCCGACCACTTGCCGAACAGGATGCGGTCGCCGGCCTTGACGTCCAGCGGGACCAGCTTGCCAGCTTCGTCACGGGCGCCGGAGCCGACAGCGATGATCTCGCCTTCCTGCGGCTTTTCCTTTGCCGTGTCGGGGATGATGATCCCGCCAGCGGTCTTGGATTCGGATTCGACCCGGCGAACGACCACGCGGTCATGAAGCGGGCGGAACTTCGACTTTGCCATTTTTTCTTCCTCGATGAGAGTGGTGAAAACACCATCCGGCGGCGCCGGACACGTACAAAGCCCGGCTGTGCGGACCTGCAGTTAGCACTCAGCAAAGGCGAGTGCTAACGTGGCGGTGAGATAAACCGTGGCGCGGCGCTAGTCAAGACAACAGGGTGGGCGATCGCGATATTCCGGGCGATGCAACCCTGAAAGAGTTCAGCGAATCGACGGTGTTCGGAGCTCGACCCACAGGATGAATCCACCCTGCGGATGGTTAACTTTTGTGCCTTCCGCGACCGCCGGCGCGGTTCGTCGCGCCGTAGAGAGCAAGTCGGGCGCTGAGCATCTACTCGCCCCGAGACGTGCCGAGCTTTTGCCTGGGAGGGGGCATGCGGGATTTATGACGAGGGCTTGCCGGTTCATTGGAATGTATTTCTATCCACAAGGTGGATGCGTCTTATCGAAACAAACGATTTTATCAATCTTTTGGAATCTCGCATTGGAAGCACCTCACACGCCCCGATCGCCCGAACCCTTGTCGTGTGACGTCGCGACGTGACCGGCAAAGGCCTGGCGCCGCGCCCACGTCAAAAGGCATCATTATGGAAAAAAACAGAATGGCTGATCAACTCGCAACGGAAATCATTGCCACGATCAAGAACCGCCTCGAATCGGAAAGCGGCGAGAGCGTGTCCAATATCGGCGAAATAACGACTGCCACCGAACTAGCCTCGCTCGGA
This sequence comes from Mesorhizobium sp. WSM4808, assembly GCF_055811675.1. NCBI lineage: Bacteria > Pseudomonadati > Pseudomonadota > Alphaproteobacteria > Hyphomicrobiales > Phyllobacteriaceae > Mesorhizobium > Mesorhizobium sp. WSM4808. Next base: position 112,220 of record NZ_JBVVQX010000019.1, on the reverse strand, counting down.
GTCGATTCCCTGGGTTTGGCGGATCTCCTCTGGGATGTGGAGCAGGCCTATGACATCAAGATCGACATGAACTCGGCCGACGCCTGGTCGAATCTCAACAATGTCGGCGACATGGTGGAAGCCGTTCGCGGTTTGCTCGCGAAGGAGGTCTGATTGGATAGGCGAGTCGTCATTACTGGGATGGGCGGGCTTTGCGGCCTGGGCAATAACGCCGCCTCTATCTGGAAAGAGATGCGCGAAGGCCGCTCCGCCATCCGCCCGATGGTAACTTCCGAGCTTCATGAGATGAAGGGCACTGTCGGTACCGAGATAAAGGAGCTGCCGAAGCACGACATCGGCCGCACCCAGCTCGTCTCCATGGACCGCCTCAGCCTGCTCGCTGTGCTTGCAGCGCGCGAAGCGATGCAACACGCCGGACTTTCCTGCGACGAGGGGAATCCGTATCGCTTCGGCGCGACAGTAGGCGTCTGCGGTTGGGGCTGGGGAACGGTCGAAGAAACCTACCGCGCCCTCTATTTGGACGGCGCGAAGCGTACTGGCCTCTACGCTGCACCAAAGGGATTGCCGAGCGCCGCTGCCAGCCAGGTAAGCATGAGCCTCGGCCTGCGCGGCCCAGTCTTTGCCATCGCGTCTGCATGCGCATCAGCCAACCATGCGATCGCTTCGGCGGCGGATCAGATCAGGCTCGGCCGAGCCGACGTGATGCTTGCTGGAGGCGCCGAAGCGCCACTCGTATGCGTTCAGCTGAAGGCATGGGAGGCAATGCGCGCCCTCGCTCCGGATACTTGCCGGCCCTTCTCCGCCGACAGGAAGGGAGTGGTGATAGGTGAGGGTGCGGGCATGGCCGTGCTGGAAAGCTATGAGCATGCCGCGGCGCGCGGTGCCACAATGCTTGCCGAGATTGCAGGCATCGGCCTTTCCGGCGATGCCTTCCACATCGTCGCGCCGTCCATCGAGGGGCCGGAGGCCGCGATGCGCGCTTGCCTTGCCGACGCCGGGCTGAATGCCGAGGACGTCGATTACCTCAACGCCCACGGCACCGGCACCAAGGCCAACGACCGAACCGAGACGGCGGCGATCAAGCGCGTCTTTGGAGACTATGCCCATTCGATGTCTGTCTCGTCCACCAAGTCCATGCACGCGCATTGCCTCGGCGCAGCGAGCGCACTTGAAATGATCGCCTGCGTGATGGCGATCCAGGAGGGCATCGTGCCGCCGACCGCCAATTATCGCGAGCCAGACCCCGATTGCGATCTCGACGTCACGCCCAATATGGCGCGCGAACGCAAGGTGCGCGTGGCACTGAGCAACGCCTTCGCCATGGGCGGCATGAACGCAGTTCTGGCGTTCAAGCAGGTGTAAAAGCCATGCGAGATGCAAGTAACTCTATCTCTCACATCCAATCCTTGCCGGATCACGGTTGTGAAGGACGTCCCTTGGACCGCCTCGTGAATGCGCCAAGTGGCGGCGGAAGGTCGACGAACCGGACTTCGTTTTTGCAAAATTCTCAACTGTTGAAGCGGCGGATCTACCGCTACCCGGAAGGTTAAGCGAGGTCCTTCAGTTCGGCTCGAGGTTTGTCCAAAGCTTTTACCCGACACTGTCAGGAGGCACGCAGGGCCGCCAATGGCCGCTTCCATGCGAAGCCAGTCCTTAGAAAGGGAAATCGATAACAATGTTCGATCTGACCGGCCGCAAGGCGCTCGTCACCGGAGCAAGCGGTGGAATCGGCGAGGCCGTAGCACGGGCGCTGCACGCGCACGGCGCGACCGTCGGCCTGCACGGCACGCGTGTCGAAAAGCTCGATGCGTTGGCTGCCGAGCTTGGCGGGCGCACAAAACTGTTTCCGGCGAACCTCTCGAACCGCGACGAGGTCAAGGCGCTGGGCGCAAAGGCGGAAGCCGATCTCGAAGGCGTCGACATACTGGTCAACAATGCCGGCATCACCAAGGACGGGCTTTTTATCCGCATGTCGGACGACGACTGGGACGCGGTCCTCGAGGTCAACCTGACCGCCATGTTCCGGCTCACACGCGAACTGACCCATTCGATGATGCGCCGCCGCAACGGCCGCATCATCAACATCACCTCCGTGTCCGGCGTGACCGGCAATCCCGGCCAGGCGAACTATTGCGCCTCAAAGGCTGGCATGATCGGCGTGTCCAAATCGCTGGCGCACGAGATCGCAACACGCGGCGTGACAGTGAACTGCGTGGCGCCGGGCTTTATCGAATCCGCCATGACCGACAAGCTGAACGAAAAGCAGAAAGAAGCGATCATGGCCACCATTCCGACCAGGCGCATGGGCACCGGCGTGGAAGTCGCCTCGGCTGTGGTCTACCTGGCTTCGAACGAGGCCGCCTACATTACCGGCCAGACCGTTCATGTGAACGGTGGTATGGCAATGATTTAGCATGAAAAGTTCAGTAGGCCCCGAAGATTCCCACCCAGATAGTGGTCTGGGCCGAGCGGGTCGGTTAACTGGCCGGGTCGAAGCCTCGTGATCAAGGCCGCCTTGGGCGGAGATTTAGGACAAACTCTTTGAAACGCATGTCCTTTCTCATCCATCGCGTGGAATGCATTCATCGAAACAAACGATTTTGCCAATCCCGCAGAATGTTGCATAGCAAGACTTCAAATATGTAAGCCAAAGGTAACTGTCGATGTTTGTATTGGTTCCGAGCAGTATTTTTCCGGTGTACGCCTTCCGGTGTACTCGGAACGCAGCGGAGACGCGTGTTCGTTGTGGCTAGTTCTTCGGTGACCTGCGCAAGCTACATCGAGCCAGCTCGATGCGACAAGCGTCCCTCTGCTAGGCGCTCCCCAACAAAACAGCAACAAAGATGAGGTCTTTCCATGTGCTCTGACGTGCGGTGGAGGTTGTGCTGGGAAAGTGACTTGCAACAGGCCGACCATGTCGAACTCTCCGAGTTTTTCCGAAAGACCTACGGACCGACCGGGGCCTTCAACTCAGAGCCATTCGAAGGCGGCCGTAGCTGGGCCGGTGCGAGGCCGGAACTCCGCGCAATCAGCTACGACGCGCTCGGCGTAGCGGCTCATATCGGCATACTACGCCGGTTCATCAAGGTTGACGAGGTCGAGCTCCTGGTGGCTGACCTGGGGTTGTACGGGGTGCGTGCGGATCTTGAGGGACAAGGGATCGGTCATTCAATGCGCGTTTTATATCCAATATTGCGGCAGCTTGGAGTTCCATTCGCTTTCGGCACCGTTCGGCACGCGATGCGGAACCATATGGAGAGGTTCTGCAGAGACGGCCTGGCGGCGATTGTGTCGGGCGTTCGCGTGCGGTCCACTCTCGCAGATGTGTATCTCGACCTGCCGCCCACGCGAGACGAGGACGTGCTGGTCGTAGTTGTGCCGATTGGACACTCGATGAGCGAGTGGCCAACCGGCACCCTGATCGTTAGGAACGGTCCGGAGCTATAAAACATCTCGGAGTGCCGCGTGATGGCGCTGAGGCACCTGAGCAGCGGGCTTTTGCAGAGCTACTCGGACTGAATACGCGTTCCTATGCGCGTTTGCTGTGGATGATGAAGCCGAATTTGAAATACAAAAAATCTGCGCATCTAAATCGATCCGAGCGCGAGTTCCGCGCACGGACGTTCCGGACATGAATCGCTGGAAATCGACCAAGCACCGGCTTCGCAAAATCCGTGCCTGACGTGACGTAAGATCCCGTGTTTTTCCGACACACGGGAACGACTTCCAGTCTCACTCTGTGCAACGAAATGAGGGGGCAGCAATGGTGGCTGGCGAACCTAATGACGTGCGCGTCAAGCGTTGCGGTGAGGGATGGTTCGTTCATATTATCGAGGACGGCAAACTGACAGCTCTCCGGTTCAAGACACAGTCTCCCGCCGAGAATTTCGCCGATGGCCAACGAGCTAGGCTCGGCCTTGCTGCCAAGCCACCGATCGACGAACGCTGACATGTGACCGGATCGAGCGTTCGAGCGCTGGTGAGCGCTGGCGCTGGCGGGAAACACTTTGCCGAAGGCCAATTCAATGCTGCTTGGGCGGCCGTCTGTGTCAAGATCGACGGAGTAACTCAGGCGGTCGCGTAGGTGATTATCCCGATCGAAGGCGACGATCCGCGGCTTCCTTGCAGATAATAACCGGGCCGTCGGGCTGACAGGTGCGAGCCGCAGCTTCGGCTATGGATGCAGCATCGTGAACCGCCATCGCCGAGGGTGACATAGGGTGAAATCCGGGCGCCGGAATTCTTGTTCCATATCTCCACGAATTCGTTCGGCAGGATTCCGGCTGCGGTCATGGCAACGAAGAGTGCGATCAGGTCCGCGTTGACATAATTGGACTTGCCTAGGGCTCTGCCGTTCCTTGGCCCTTTGCAGGGCAGGGCGAGGATGCCGAGCGCATTTGGCGCAATGCTCTTGCGGTCAGCGAGGCTGGCGCCTTCAAGCAGCTGAGCTGCCGCGCGCAGGACTGGCAGCCTGTAGCCGATGCGGTGACCAGACCAACTGGCCAGCACGGCTCTCTACAAACGCGGCTTATTGGCTGCTCGTGCTTAACAAGAAAATGGCCGGGCCTCAGAGCGTGGGGCATGAACGTCGCCAAACCGCGAGGCATGGCTCCAGCCCGAGTTGCTGTTGCCCGCGAGCTCGCCGTCAAGGCCGTCTCGTCGATGCACACGAGCTTCGCTGGACCCGCGAAGCGAGACGCTCAAGGCGCTGCGGCTGATCCGCACCGACTGCTTCCATTGAGGGAGGTTGAATTAGCGCAAAAGCAGCCCTCATCGAGAGCACGTGAAAACATCCATCCCCTAAATGTATTCACAACGGCAAACGATTACCGCCATGATTCGACGAGCGGTATACAAGGCGCTTCGTCGTGGGGGGCATCGGGAGATTGCGATGAGAAAGTTTATCCTGCAGCTGAAACAGCTTCTTAGGGGTCAACCAGCTCCCGAAGCAATCGACGACGAGCGGCACGATGTGAGCTTGGGTCGTGATGGCAGCGACAGAATCCACGCTTGTCCGGGCGACTATCAATCTTTGGCCCGCGAGGGCGATCACCAATCCTATGGCGATAAGGCATGGGACGAACTCTCCGGTAACAGAAACCATCACAAACCGCATGTTTTTGGGGAGGACAATGACAAGCTCTGCGGATTCGGCGAACACGTCCTCGATGGAGGCAGCAAGGATTATCTGAGCGCGGGCGTTGACTCACGTTTCCAGCATCCGACGAGCGGCTTCGATCCGAGGTTAGGGTGGAAGCCGCACATTATCGCTCTCGTCGATATCGAACGTGATGCCTTCATCTTTCATACGGTGGGATACTACAGGGAGGATTTTGGCACGAACTCCTTCGACAACGCCAGCGCACTGTCCGGCTACCCGGCGAAGTGGTTTTACACAGGCAAGTCCTCATTAAACTAGTTCGTCGCTATGTCGCGCCCCGACCCTATCGCCAGCCCGGTTCAGACACACTTGATCTCGATACCCTATTTCCTCAGCGCGTAGCCAATCTGGCGCGGCGTCAGTCTCAGCAAGCGCGCTGCCTTTGCCGTTACCCAGCCGGATCTTTCCATCGCCGCGATGAGACGCTCGCGATCGGTCATGTCCCTGTCGCTCACGCGGCCTATCCGAGCAGGCGCCGGCAGTGCCTGCTCGCCGTCAACAGGCGGGGCCGCACGGCGGCCGAAGCAAAAGCACCAGACGATTGCATGGGTTCAGTGGCGATCGTGCGATCGGCTCGGATTTCGGCGCAGTCTCCCTCGATGCGTGCTTCCATAGCATGGCGGAAAGGCATCGGCCGTGTGAGCAATCATAGTCGCTTCTGACGATTGACGCTCCCGCTGCCAGGGTCCCCGTCCGATGCACGCAATTTTCAAACTCGGGGACCGGGAAAGGCACAGTTAATCAGCACTTCAGTCGCACTCCCATCGAACACCATCGTAGGGCCGTTTTTCGCTGTTCAAATTCTTGAAATCGAAGCGGCAAGGAGCGGAATATCACTGCGCCGTTCACGCAATGGCGGCACCAGCAAGGCAACAACGCTGATGCAATAATAAAAGTCGGCGCGTAGCTCGTTCCTTGCAACAGCGTCTTCCAGGTTCCTGTTCGTGGCGGCAATCACGCCGACGTCGACCTTAATCGTCTTGGGAGATTGGCGATCTCATCGCTTGAAGCGCGATCGGCGCCGGATTTGCTATCGGATTCGGCGCCGCACTCGACCCGCCAATCTCGTTGCGTTCTTGTTTGCAACAGATCCTTCAAAGAAATTCATGGAACCTTCGCGACCGCAAATCGCTGTCAATGGTACGCTCACCGGGACTTTCACGTTCATTGGGCGGCAGAGATCCGTCGCCGAACAGCATTTGCGAAGAGCGCCAAATGGCAAGCCAGCAGGACGAGGTTACCACTCATGCGCAGATCGATTACAGCCAAGTCGCCCGCGATACGATACTCGACATTGCGGTCGAAGTAGCGCCGTAGTCTGGCTCTCACCGAGCCGTCGCCGGACATAAGCTAGGGCGTGAATGAAGGACGAGGGCAGGATCTCGAGCAGCGCGCGGGGCATGCTCATATTTTCGATCTCCGACTGAAGGGCATCATCAAGATGGTTGATCCCTACCGCGAGACGGCGACAGGACACTTCGGCGTGATGAGCCTGAGTTCACCTAGGAGAAGACGGACAGAGCTGACGACTTGCTCCGTGAAGCAGGACCGGCAACTGCATTAAGGCCCGCTGACAGCGCATCCCATAACACGTTTCAACTCGCTAAAGCCGCGCCTGGCCGCGGCACGCGCTTCGACATCATGCTGACGGCTGTGTGATCGACACGGGCGGTTACCGGAAAGGCGACAAAACATGCGCTACGACATCCTTATTATCGGAGGAGCCATCGTCGGCTCTGCGATCGCCTATTATCTGCGCGAGGAAGGGTTTTCCGGTTCGATCGTGCTGGTCGAGCGCGACCCGCAATTCGCGCATGCGGCAACGACGCTGTCGATGGCCTCGATCCGTCAGCAATTCTCGATCCCGGAAAACATCCGCCTGTCGCAGTTCACGCTAAAGCTGTTCCGGCGGCTGAAGGAAGAGTTCGGCGCCGACGCCGATATCGGCTTTCGCGAAGGCGGCTACCTCATCCTTGCCGGCGAGGACGGCTTGCCGGTCCTCAAGAGCAATCACGAGGCGCAGATGGCCGAGGGCGCCGACATCGTGCTCGAGGATGCCGATGCGCTGGTGCGCCGGTTCCCGTGGCTGTCGACCGAGGGCATTTCAGCCGGCGCCTATGGCCGCACCGGCGAAGGCTGGTTCGACGCGCATGCGATGCTGACGCTGTTCCGCAAGGCGCTGCGGCAGAAGAAAGTCGATTTCATCACCGCCGATGTCACCGCCATCGCGCGCGATGGCAATCGCGTCACCGGCGTGAGCCTCGGCAATGGCGAGACGCTGGAGGCTGGCATCGTCGTCAACGCCGCCGGCCCGAACGCCGGCAAGGTGGCTGCCATGGCCGGGCTTGAGCTGCCGGTCGAGCCGCGCAAGCGCAATGTCTTCGTCTTCGAGGCGCGCGAGAAATATGCCGATATGCCGCTGCTGGTCGATCCCTCCGGCATCTATGTCCGTCCGGAAGGCTCGGTCTACCTCACCGGCGGCGCCGAACCGTCGGAAGGCGACCGCGCACCCGATCCCGGTGACTTCGAGGTAAACTGGCCGCTGTTCGAAGAGGTGATCTGGCCGGTGCTGGCGACCCGCATTCCCGCCTTCGAGGCGATCAAGCCGACCCGCGCCTGGGCCGGCCACTACGACTACAACACGCTCGACCAGAACGCGGTGATCGGTCCGCATCCCGAAGTCGGCAATTTCCTGTTCGCCAACGGATTCTCCGGCCATGGCCTGCAGCAGGCGCCGGCGGTCGGCAAGGCGCTGGCCGAACTGATCGTGCATGGCGGCTATCGCACGGTGGATTGTTCGGCGTTCGGGTATGGTCGAGTCGCGGAAGGGCGGGCGTTTAGGGAATTGAATGTGATCTAACAACAACGGCGGCGCGACGGTCTCCTTTGGTGCCGGCGGGACAGAGCGGCGCCAAGAATAGCGACAGGCGGTGCCGCGGTACAAGGCCTTATGTTTAGCTTGCCCCGGTCGTACGGACCTTCGCTATATCAATGTGGAAGAAGCCGATCGGAAAGGCCTTGAACCTCTTCTTCGCCGGCCTGTCGACGTCGGCATCTGGCAATCGCCCGATGCTTGCGCTGCGGACATCGGTGCAATGAAGAGCGCGTCAAATGCGGGATCGCCGGCTGAACGCGCGAGCGGCAGCAGCGTGTTGCGGCGGAAGGCCACAAGAACGGTCCTCTCCTCGGCAGACGAGACCGTCGATCTCGGCTCCCTGGGCCGGTGGGCAGATCGGCTGTCGAACCCGCTTCTCCATTGCTCGGTCTTGGGTTGATGCCATAGCGGATCGAGGGCGACCTCAGGCTCGCTTCACTGTGTTGTATCGCTCGACGGATCGCCTCTGTCTTGTGGCCATGCCCGCCCCCGGCCCATCGGTGCATCCTTTTAGTCGGACGACAATGATGAACCATTCAAACCTCGGATCGAACACACCAGACTAGCCGATTATGCTGCGGCGAGCCACCTGGCAATGCTCGCCGCCGGCCTGCCGCCGAGCGCCAGCCCAACTGGTGAACGGTCCGGCGAAATCTCTCCGCGACAACCCCCCTCCATAAACCGCTCGGCAAATATCCGCTTTCAGTAGAGCCGTGCACTACAGACGAAGTGTCTTGCGACAAAGTCGAAATTCAATCCTCTTGCCCGCCTGCAACGAAGGAGATCATAGGGACCGTCGTTGCAGGCGCGCTAATGCCCGGCTGACGCTGGGTTAGCAGTCGGTCGAGCACAACGAGAGTTTCAGGTCAACGCCCTTGGAACCTATGTCACCACCCATCCATGGCGTGGATGCGTTTCATCAAAACAGACGATTTTACCGATGTTACGGCACGTTGCATAGAAACAATTCAAGGATGTAACCCTGAGGGAAAGTGGTTGATGTTTGCGTTGGCTCCGAAGATCATTTTCTGGTCTGCGCCGAAGACCGGCCCAGGGCGCGCGTCCATCGCGGCCAGGCACTTCCGCGATGGACGCAAGCTACATCGCATTGGCGCAGCATGACAAACTCCCGGAATTGCGCAGGCGCTTGCCTCAAAGGCAGCAGCAAAGCTGAGGGTTGTGGTGTTTTGGAAAGAGGCAATTTAGATGCTTGTTGATGGCTCAAGGATGGATCGGTTCGTTGTTTCGCGACGGCGCGAGGGTCTCGGTGATTGCCTGTGGTCTCTCGCGTCGGCATGGGACTACGCACATCGGACGGGACGGGCTTTAGCAATAGATTGGCGCGGCTCTTGTTACCTCGACAACCCGTTTGCGAATGCCTTTCCGGCTTTTTTCAAGCCAATTGAAGAGATCGGTGGTGTACGGGTCATTTGCGATGACGAGATCAACCACGTCTCATTCCCCGGTCCCTTCTTCCCGTCGTGGTGGAACAGGCCATCCATCGACTGCGTGTACCGTCCGGATGAACAGATTTTCCAAGAACGTGACGAGCTTAACAAGCTTTTCCAGCTCCAAGATGATTGTGAAGCCAACACAGTAGTGTGTGATGCTTGCTTGATGTGGCGTTGCGATGAGCAAGCCGAGCGAACGATATTTCAGAGCATCACGCCGAGGGCCGAAATTGAGGATCGGATTGAAGCGCTCTACCAAGAACACTTTGACGGGTACAGCATAATTGGAGTCCATGTCCGTCACGGCAACGGCGAAAATATTATGGATCATGCCCCTTACTGGGCTGATCCAAACGTTGCCTTAGAGCAGGTATGCACTGCCATTCGTATGGCCAAAGCGCAACGGCATGCAAGGCCTGTAAGGGTGTTCTTGTGTACAGACAGCGCCCGGGTTGTTGATCACTTGTCGGGCATGTTTCCCGAACTCTTCACCGTCCCAAAACACTTCCAAGCGGATCAGGCCGGCCCCTTGCACAGTGCAGCACTGGGCGGCACCGACGGGGGTTTTTCCGCTCTCGTTGAGATGTATCTCCTCGGTAGATGTGACACTGTCATTCGCTTTCCTCCGACTAGCGCCTTCTCCCGCTATGCCCGCCTGTTTGTGCCGCGGATCATCGAATTCGATTTGAATGACCCGCCTCATTTGATCTTGATTGATAACTCTTTTGAACGTTCCCCGGCTCCATGAAAGGGTTGGCTGCCCGCTCGAACTCTCTCTAGCCTTCGCAGAGGCTCCGTTCGCCCTGCCCAATGCGCCCCTTTCTCGCCACGCAATGCCGCCGCAGGCGAGCATTTGCACGGGCGCGCCAAAATCAAAGGATTCAAGCTTGTCAAAGAGAAAAGTCGCTTTAATCACCGGGGTCACGGGGCAAGACGGTTCCTATCTCGCAGAATTGCTTTTGGAAAAGGGCTATTCTGTGCATGGGATAAAGAGACGGTCGTCCCTTTTTAATACAGGCCGTATAGATCATCTCTATCATGATCCTCATGAAAGTGGGGTTGATCTTACACTTCACCACGGGGACTTGACAGACTCGTCCAGCCTTACGCGCGTCATCCAACTGGTTCAGCCGGACGAAATTTACAATCTGGCAGCTCAGAGCCACGTTGCAGTCTCCTTTGAACAACCAGAATACACCGCGAACTCGGACGCGTTGGGTGCGCTGCGTATCCTGGAGGCAATTCGGATCCTGGGGCTCGTCGAGCATACGCGCTACTACCAAGCCTCGACGTCTGAGCTCTACGGACTGGTGCGGGAAACGCCACAGACCGAGACGACACCGTTCTACCCCCGATCACCCTACGCTGTTGCCAAATTGTACGCTCATTGGATGACCGTAAATTACCGAGAAGCTTACAATTTGTACGCATGTAACGGCATTTTATTTAATCATGAGTCACCTACGCGCGGAGAAACCTTTGTAACGCGGAAAATAACGCGTGCCTTGGCTCGAATTAAGCTTGGAGTGCAGCCAACGTTATTCTTGGGCAACCTTAATGCGCGTCGTGATTGGGGGCACGCTCGAGACTACGTCAAGATGCAGTGGTTGATGCTTCAGCAGGAGCAAGCTGAAGACTTTGTGATCGCTAGCGGTGAGCAACATTCGGTGCGCGAATTTGTCACCGTCGCGGCCGCTGAACTCGGCATTGGTGTTCGTTGGGTAGGGGAAGGGGTCGACGAAGAGGGGTACGATGCAAAGACGGGAGCTTTGATCGTAAAAGTAGATCCCCGTTATTTTCGTCCTACAGAAGTCGAGACACTTCTCGGCGATGCCCGCAAGGCCAAAGAAAAACTTGGGTGGGAGCCCAAAATCTCCTTCATCGAATTGGTTAGGGAGATGGTTCGGGAAGATTTGCGCATGGCAGAGCGTGACGCAGTGCTGATGAAGCAAGGTTATTATTCACACTGTCCACAAGAGTTATGCTGACAACAGCGGCGCCATGCAGGCTTGTTGTTAAGTGCTATGGTGGCCTTCTTCAGGGGCGCCCAGAGCAATATCAATGGAAAACAAAAGATGAAGAAAGTCTATGTGGCAGGCCATCGCGGCCTTGTTGGTTCCGCCACTATGAGAGCCCTCGAGGCGCTAGGATCCTATGAGATAATAACACGTACTCGCGAAGAACTGGATCTATTTGACCGTAGCGAGACGCGCAGGTTCTTCATGTCGCGGCGGCCTGATTACGTCGTTATGTGCGCCGCAAAGGTTGGTGGTATACTGGCGAACGCTAGCTCCCCCGTCGATTTCCTTCATGACAACCTGGCGATTCAACTTAGTGTTTTTGATGCCGCTTACGCTTCCGGTGTCAAGCGGATGATTTTTCTTGGTTCCTCCTGTATCTATCCACGCGACTGCCCGCAGCCGATACGTGAGGAATACCTTCTCACCGGTCCGCTTGAAGCGACGAATCGTCCCTACGCTTTGGCAAAAATCGCAGGAGTCGAATCATGCTGGTCTTTTAACCGGCAGTACCAGACGCGCTATCTCACGTTGATGCCGACCAGCTTATATGGTCCCGGCGATAATTATGACCCCGGAAATTGCCACGTTCTGCCTGCTCTGATACGCCGTTTTCACCAGGCTAAATTGAACGGAGACGCCTCGGTAGAGGTCTGGGGATCCGGAAAGCCTCGGCGAGAGTTTATGTATTCGTCGGATGTAGGCGATGCCATTGCATTCCTGATTGGCTTGGCAGATTCGGACTTTGACGCCTTAACAGCCCCCGACACAGCGCCCCTGATTAATGTTGGCGTTGGCGAGGACGTCACAATTCGCGAGGCAGCGGAACTGGTTAAGGCGACGGTCGGCTGGGAGGGCAATTTGGTATTCGACACGACGAAGCCAGACGGTACTCCGCGCAAGCTACTGGACATAACGCGCTTGCGTAACCTTGGCTGGAAAGCCAAAACCTCTCTTGGTGCCGGGTTGCAAAAGATGTATGAGGATTTTCTCCGCGTTCATAAGGCTTGATGTGGATGCGCGCATCCTGGTTGGACTGCATGTCCGACCGGTGCAAGCTTGTTCAGCCAGGTCCAAACAGAAGAGAGGGACGCATACATAGCCAGGGCGGCCGCCATATTGGCCTGTGCTAACGTTGCCAAGCCGACCTCACTGCGACCGGCGATGCAAAGCATCACCCCAGAAGCGTGGCCAAGCCGCCGGTAAGACCGTATACGGGCCGCACTGAACGGCTGTGCGTGAGCGCCCTTAACTCAAGCCTGCGCCTCGGCCAAAATCTTCCCGTTGTCCGTCATGGGTTGCGGCCATGCTGAGGTGGTGAACCCCAGTCTCCCTGTGTCCTCATCAGCGTGCCGGCGTAGCCGCGATTTTCGACCCTCGCAGCGCGCAGCCGGTTCCATGGTTGCACGCTTGTCGTTCTCCGCCATTGTCAGCGCATACGGCGCAGCCGGCACACGAGATGGGCGGACGAACGATCCTAAACCTGTCCACCGCCCGAATTGGAAGCAGCGATCCGCGGCATTTCCGCCTCTTTCAGGAATCCAGCTCGCTCCGCGAAGCCGACAAACGCATCGCAGGCCACGCCCATCTGCGTGCGGCGTCTTGTGCTCGGTAGCACCGGTGAATGGCTGTTTCATGGACCAGACGACCGCGGTTGCGGCGACCCAGCCACGCCCAATTCCGCGTTCGATGTGTTTAGGGCGTGGATGGTTGTCATCCGAACAATCAATTTGCCAATCCTGCCGCTCCTATTAGAGGGGTGTGACCGAAACCAAGTGCCTCGGCCTGCGGGGACGCCCGACGAAAAAGCCTGAGCACCATCACCAATGCCCATTGGAGTGCAGAAGGCAACGATCCGAAGGCAGTGGAAATTGGTGCTGGGACTTCAGAATTAGCGTGCCTTGGTCCCGACCCTGCCGACGTCTGACGGCATTTTGCAGCGCCGGTGATGCTGCTTTAGCGAGGTGTGAATTTGACCTACAAGATCGATTATGAACTGCTGAATCGAGAAATGGCCGCAGACGATCCATGGCGGCTCGATGGCAATCCGTTCGAGCGGGAGCGCCATACGCAAATTCTCAGCTTGTCGCTTGCGCAAGGTCCTGTCGCAAATGCGCTTGAAGTCGGGTGCGCTGCCGGCGCCTTTTCGGAGCGACTAGCTCCCCATTGCAAGCGACTCACTGTGATCGATGTCGTGGAGCCAGCGATTACGCGAGCACGTTTGCGCATGAAAGAGGCGTCGCACATCAGCTGGATAATCTCCGATGTTCAACAGTTTTCGAGTGATGAGCCATTCGACCTGATTGTCGTGGCGGAGGTTCTTTACTACGTCGGAGATCTCGTTCAGATCCGCGCAGCAGTCCGCAACTTGGTAGGCCTGCTTGCGCCAGGCGGGCACCTGATTTTCGGGTCGGCACGCGACACCAGTTGCCAACGTTGGGGGCACGCTGCTGGTGCAGAGACCACTATCGCCATACTGAACGAATCGTTGACCGAGATGAAGCGCATCGAGTGCCGGGGCGCGTCCATCAATGAAGACTGCCTGCTGGCCCGCTTCCGAAAGCCGATTTCCGCTTCCTGATCAGACGAATTGTCGAGGTTGACTTGGAGTCACCGCGCCTCTGTATCAAGCTGACCTTATATAAGTGGATGTATAAGGGCGCCGATCAACAAATTAGCTGGATCCGGTGATGGTCACAACTGCTTAGATATCCGGCTTCTTCATGCGGCTCGATGTTCAGCGCCGCGAGCCTCAACGGGTTTTCACCCGACCTCCAACTCAGCGGCCCCCAGACGTTGGCCGAAGCCTTTCCGGTCCACACAGCAGGTTCGGAAGTGACGGGATGACCATTTCCCACCTTTCCCATTTTGCTGCAAGGCAGGTGCGCCCTCCTTCTCGCTCTCCAGGTCCGTCCGCCCGCCTTCACCGTCAGTACCGGTTGCCAGGCGGCACTCGAGAGCATCGAACAAACGATCCTTGTTGGCGAGCGCGACCGCCGCGCCATCGGGATGCCGCCTTTGCAGCAACTTGTCGAGCCAGAGGCTTCGCCGGAGCCTGTTTGCCGCCGGCGCTGTCAAAAGCTGCGCGATCGCCATCAATCATCAGCGTGCGTCAACGCGCGCCGCGTTTGCTAACGCCTAACAGTCGGACCCATGTTCCACTTAATCGCTGCTTCGGCACGAGGCGCAGCCACGCTCTGACGGCCGCTCTTGAGGCAGGTTGTGTCACCGACAGCTGCCTCGGTGTCGTCGTTTGTCGGGCCAATCGAGCACGACCAGAAGGTTCAGATCAAGGCCTTTGAACGCATGGTTTTGCCATCCATTGCGTGGATGCTCGCGATCTAAACAATCAATTTTACCAATCTGGGGGGGTGGTTCATAGACCCCCACATGACACGCACCGCCGTTGCTTTACCGCGTGGGGTGCACAAAAGAACCCGAAAAAAAGGAAGTCTTCGCATGCGCTCTGACGTGCAGTGGAGGTTGTGCTGGGAAAATGAGTTGCAGCTTTCCGATCACCTCGAACTCTCTGAGTTCTTCCGGAAGACCTATGAGCCTACCGGAGCCTTTAATGGAAAGCAATTCGCAGGCGGTCGAAGTTGGGCCGGTGCAAGACCGGAGGTCCGCGCAATCGGCTATGATGTGCACGGGGTAGCGGCTCACTTAGGCCTGCTGCGCCGATACATCAAAGTTGGCGACGCTGATCTGCTTGTCGCTGAACTCGGTCTATACGGGGTGCGTCCGGATCTTGAGGGGCTAGGAATCGCCCACTCGATCAGCGTGATGCATCCAGTGCTACAGCAGCTTGGCGTTCCATTCGCTTTCGGCTCGGTTCGGCCCGCGCTCCGGAACCATGTTGGGAGGTTCTGCCGCAAAGGCTTGGCGAACATTTTGTCGGGCGTTCGCGTGCGCTCAACCCTCCCGGACGTGTACCCCGATCTGCCTCCCACGCGAGTCGACGACGACGTACTCGTCATTGTGCTCCCAATTGGATGCTCAATGAGCGAGTGGCCGGCCGGCACCTTGATCGATCGGAACGGTCCAGAGCTATGAAGAACGCCCGCAATGATATCAGGCAGCGCGACCCGCCTCTCATGGCATTGATCGATCTGATTCCAGCATTGATCGCGGATCTACCATCCGCTCGCTTCCTCAACTTCACTGAAGAATCTGACGTCCCATGAACCTATTTGCCCCAGCCAGTACTATTGCCATCTGCTCTTACGCGCTGTTGTCGAGCATCTATAAAACCGCGCAGGTGTTCTACACCCTGCCTGCAAACGTATCGCCGACCTCGGGCGAACCGGCCGGCTGTGAGCCTTGGCCGAGCGTCGATGTCATTATCCCGTGCTACAACGAGGCCCCTCGCACCCTCTCGGACTGCCTGGCTTCCATTGCAGGTCAGGACTACGCCGGAAAACTGCAGGTCTATGTTGTTGATGACGGTTCCGGAAACCGCGATGCGCTCGCAGGTGTACACGAGGAATACGCTCGCGATCCGAGGTTCAACTTCATTGCGCTCCCAAAGAATGTCGGAAAGCGCAAGGCACAGATCGTGGCGGTTCGCCGCTCGTGCGGAGATTTGGTGCTCAATGTCGATTCGGACACGATACTCGCGCCGGACGTCGTCACAAGGCTTGCGCAGAAGATGCAAGATCAAGCGATCGGCGCCGCCATGGGCCAGTTGGCGGCTAGCAATCGCGATGAAACTTGGCTGACGCGGTTGATTGACATGGAATACTGGCTCGCCTGCAACGAAGAGCGGGCAGCGCAGGCTCGGTTCGGTGCCGTCATGTGTTGCTGCGGTCCGTGTGCCATGTACCGGCGAACCGCGCTTGTTTCGCTGCTGGATCAATATGAGACGCAGCGCTTTCGAGGGAAGCCGAGCGACTTCGGTGAGGACCGCCACCTTACGATCCTGATGTTGAAAGCAGGCTTTCGAACAGAGTATGTCCCGGAGGCCGTCGCAGCAACAGTCGTTCCCAACAGCATGGGTCCCTATCTGCGCCAACAGCTTCGCTGGGCTCGGAGCACGTTCCGTGACACGTTGCTGGCGCTCCAACTGCTGCGCGGTCTTAATATCTATCTCACATTGGACGTGATTGGGCAGAACCTTGGCCCACTATTGCTCTCTTTGTCGCTCCTGGCGGGGATCGCGCAGTTCGTTACCACAGGTACTGTGCCTTGGACGGCATGCCTGACGATTGCGGTCATGACTATAGTTCGTTGCAGCGTGGCAGCGTTTCGTTCGCGCCAACTTCGATTTCTCGGTTTCTCGCTCCACACACTCATCAACATCTTTCTCTTGCTCCCATTGAAAGCATACGCGCTGTGTACATTGAGCAATAGCGATTGGTTGTCGCGAAGCCCTGCGGCCACTGTGCCAGATACCGGCGGCGCCATTCCAAAGCCCAACTTGGTTGGATCTGACGCAGCTTACAGCGAACAGCAATAATCACGTGATCGCAGGTGGAAGAGTTTTGAGCCAGGACCAGAAACAGCAAGTGTTGAACCTGAAGTTGGACCCAGAGGATCTGCGGCAGATCGAGACTCCTGCGATCGAACGGGAATCTCAGGGGCAAACAAGCGCGAAGAGATCCGTGCCTGGCTCTTTGTCGACCGTGGCAGTCGATTTCGCTGGCGTAACCAAGTCCTATGGGAACAAGGTCGTTGTCGACGACCTGTCGTTCACCGTTGCGTCGGGAGAGTGTTTCGGCCTCCTGGGGCCAAACGGGGCGGGCAAAAGCACGATTGCGCGTATGCTCCTCGGCATGACATGCCCTGACGCGGGCACCATCACGGTGCTCGGCGTCCCGGTGCCGGCGCGCGCTCGGCTGGCACGTAGGGGCATCGGCGTGGTCCCCCAATTCGACAATCTTGACCAGGAATTCACCGTACGCGAGAACCTGCTGGTGTTCGGCCGCTACTTCGGCATGAGCACACGCCAGAGCGAAGCGGTCATCCCGTCGCTTCTCGAGTTTGCTCGCCTCGAGCGCAAGGCGGATGCGCGCGTCTTGGAATTGTCCGGCGGCATGAAGCGATGCCTGACGATGGCGCGGGCGTTGATGAACGACCCCCAGCTCATCGTGATGGACGAGCCGACCACCGGCCTCGACCCGCATGCGCGCCACCTGATCTGGGAGCGGCTGCGCGCCCTGTTGGCGCGCGGCAAGACGATTATCCTGACCACGCATTTTATGGAAGAGGCTGAGCGATTATGCGATCGGCTGTGCGTGCTCGAAAGGGGTCGTTACATCGCCGAAGGCCGCCCGCAGGCTCTGATCGACGAGCATATCGGATGCCAGGTCATGGAGATTTACGGCGGCGATCCGCACGAGTTGCATTCGCTGGTCAAGCCCCATTCTCAGCGCATCGAGGTCAGCGGCGAAACGCTCTACTGCTATGGGCCAGACCCCGATCAGGTGCGCACGCAACTCCAGGGGCGACCAAGTCTGCGCCTCCTTCTGCGTCCAGCCAATCTCGAGGATGTTTTCTTGCGACTGACCGGGCGCGAGATGGAGGAGTGAACGATGATTGAAGGTCTTGCGGCGGTGCTGCCCGCCAATGCGTGGAACTGGGTTGCGGTGTGGCGCCGCAACTATCTGGCATGGAAGAAAGTCGCATTCGTAGCGATTCTCGGTAACCTCGCCGATCCAATGATCTACCTTTTCGGCCTCGGTACCGGCCTCGGCATAATGGTTGGCCGGGTCGACGGTGCGCCGTACATCGCCTTTTTGGCGGCCGGCATGGTCGGGGTCGGTGCGATGACCGCCTCTACCCTCGAAACACTGTACGCGGCTTTCGCTCGCATGCATTCTCAACGCACATGGGAAGCCATGCTGTATACGCACGTTACCCTCGGCGATATCGTTCTGGGTGAACTGGCGTGGGCAGCCAGCAAGGCCTTCCTAGCCGGTATGGCAATTACCATTGTCACCGCAGCGTTGGGCTATACAGCCTGGCCGTCCGTCCTCTATGCGCTGCCATTCATTGTTCTGACAGGGTTCGTATTTGCCAGCCTCGCGATGGTCGTCACCGCACTTTCGCCCAGCTACGAGTACTTCGTATTTTACCAGACGCTTATCCTTACACCCATGCTGTTCCTGTCGGGCGCCGTTTTCCCATTGAATCAGCTGCCTGACACCTTTCAGCAGATAGCGCGATGCATGCCGCTGGCACATGCGATCGACCTCATTCGGCCGGTCATGCTTGATCGCCCGATCGGCGGCATCGCCCTGCACATCGGGGTGCTCGGCCTCTACGCGCTGTTGCCATTCTTCCTCTCGATGGCGCTGTTGCGCCGCCGACTGATGCGCTGAGAGAAGGAGATAAACATGCGCTATGGACGCAAATAAAACGACGTCGCCAGCATGTGCCACGAAGGGTTTGGCTGGCGTCGATTCAATCCCACAACGCTATGGTACGCCTGGTGCCTCGAGCAGAGGATCTCTCTTGGTCCGGGCCGACGTATGAGAATTCTTTGAGGCCGGTAATGTTGGCTGGCCTTCGTGGCGCGAACGACCACGCAGCCTGTTTCTGATCGAACGGCCTTGAGACAGGCCAATTTAGTCTTCCTGTACGATAATGGAGAGCGACATGCTGTGTCTAGGATTGAGCGGCGGATTGGACAAAGTCTATGAAAACAGATTTCAGATTCCCAACACATTCATGCACGATGGCGCTGCGGTGCTCGTCCGAGACGGACAGGTCATCGCGGCGGTAGAAGAGGAACGCCTCAATCGGATCAAACACTCCAACAAGCTGCCGCTTGGTTCGGTCCAATACTGTCTTTCAGCCGCTGGGGTTCAGCTCAGCGAAATCGATCGAGTGGCGTTCTACGCTACCGAAGACTATAGCAACGCCATGCTTGAAAACATGCTTGTTTCCCAGCCGGACGCCGCCATTCCACTGGATGCCAAACTGTTGATGCAGCAGCTGCTGGCGCAGGAGTTCGGTACCGAGCTCGACGCTTCGCGTATCTCATTCGTAGGTCATCATCAGGCGCACGCCGTGAGTGCCTTTGCAATGTCGGGCTTCGAGCAAAGTCTGATTTTCGCGATTGATGGCTCAGGTGATTTCCAGTCGGGCCTTGTGGCAGTAGGATCTGGTACTGAAATTACGCAACTCGCGACTTTCCCCGAGAACAATTCTCTGGGGCAATTTTACCTCGAGACGATCCGGTATCTCGGCTACGGAATGTTCGATGAGTATAAAGTCA
Organism: Mesorhizobium sp. WSM4808; assembly: GCF_055811675.1. Taxonomy (NCBI): domain Bacteria; kingdom Pseudomonadati; phylum Pseudomonadota; class Alphaproteobacteria; order Hyphomicrobiales; family Phyllobacteriaceae; genus Mesorhizobium; species Mesorhizobium sp. WSM4808. Next base: position 92,497 of record NZ_JBVVQX010000019.1, on the reverse strand, counting down.
TGGGGCTTGCCCCCTACGGCGTTCCCGTTCCCTATCGCGAGCTTTTTGAGCAATTCTATGAACTCTCTGCAAACGGCGAGTATCGCGTCCACCTTGACCGCATCGGTCCGACTTTGCTCCGCAGCATTCAGGTTCGGCAAAAGGGAATGCCATTCACCCAGCAGCATATGGATGTGAGTGCGTCTTTACAGGAAGCGCTCGAACGCATCGTGTTTCACATTCTTCGCCATTATCGTGAGGCCACCGGGATGACGCGCTTGTGCCTGGCCGGCGGAGTAGCGCACAATTGCTCCATGAACGGCAAGCTGCTCTATTCAGGACTTTTCGCAGACATCTTCGTGCAGCCCGCATCGCATGACGCTGGGTGCGCATTAGGCGCCGCGCTAATCGTGTCTAATGAGCTGGGCCGCCCAGCGCCGCGTACGCGATTGCAGGAGGTCAATTGGGGGCCGGAACTCGCGAGCGATCACGCTGTCGAAGAGGAACTAAAGGCATGGGCGGGGCACCTGGAGTTTGAACGCACTGAGGAGGTAGCGGATAGGGCAGCCGAGTGGATGGTCGGTGGCGCCGTGATCGGCTGGGTGCAAGGTCGTTCGGAATTCGGGCCGCGAGCGCTCGGAAATCGCAGCATTCTTGCCGACCCCAGGCCCGCTTCAAACAAGGACCGGATCAACGCTATGGTCAAGAAGAGGGAAGGATATCGCCCGTTCGCCCCATCAGTGTTGGAGGAGGATGCGCGCGAATTTTTCGACCTCCCGGGCAGTGCTTGCGAATTTCCCTTTATGAATTTCGTAGTTCGTGTGCGCGATTCCAAGCGTGATTTGCTCGGCGCCATCACGCATGTCGACGGTACGGCGCGGCTGCAAACAGTATCGCGCAAGGCCAGTCCGGCCTACTGGGATGTCATCAATGCCTTCAAGCGGCGGACAGGCATCCCAATTCTGCTCAATACGTCCTTTAACAACAATGCAGAGCCGATCGTAGATTCGGTTGCAGACTCGATTGCCACGTTCCTGACAACAGAGCTGGATGGACTTGTGGTCGGGCCGTACCTCGTCAAAAAACGGGCCGCAACGCTGCAGGATTGGACTGCGCTCGCGGTTTCATTGCCGCCTTATGCATCCCTGCATAAAGTCCGCGAATACACGGCGCGGGATCGCCACGAGACCGTCTGCGAAATCCGAACGGATCACCGTGACTGTGCGCGTATTTCACATGACTTGTTCGATCTGCTGACGCGGATCGAAGGCGAAGCGGTGCTCGCGGATCTACTCGACACAATTACGCTGGATCAGGGCCTGCGCGAGGCTATTACAGGAGAGCTGCGCCAATTGTGGGAGCAGCGCCACGTTCGGATGCATCCCTCGCAAGCTGCTCGCGTCCACCAAAACTGATGCCAAAGTCTGGACGACCGACAATAGGGCCGAACCACCGGTCAGCACCTTCATATGACTGTCTCCGATCCAGTAGGCCGAGGCAAGGGTTCTATGAAACATCTTGATGACAGAAGGGAGGTGCGGAGTGAATGCGCTGATGGAACCGGCCGTCGGAGCGTTTTTCTGACGTTTGACGACGGCCCCGATCCATTTTTCACACCACAGATACTCGATGTGCTGGCGCAAAATCAGGTGCCAGCGACTTTCTTCGTCATTGGTGCCTACGCCGCAGAGCACCCGGATCTCATCCAGCGCATGATCGCAGAAGGGCATGAGGTAGGCAACCACACGATGTCTCATCCGGATCTATCCAAATGCGGCTTGGGCGAAGTGCAACATGAGGTATTTGAGGCGAACCGTGCCATCATGGTAGCATGCCCGCAGGCCTCGATCCGCTACGTTCGCGCGCCATACGGCGCCTGGAGCGAAGAAGTGTTCACTGCCTCAGAGATCGCCGGTCTGGCGGCCCTTCATTGGTCGATAGACCCAAGAGACTGGTCGCGTCCCGGCGCCGACGCGATCGTCGACGCAGTGCTCGCCTCGATCCGGCCCGGCGCAATCGTGCTCCTGCACGACGGTTGCCCTCCCGACGAGTCGAGACGGAGCACTCAAGCCAGTCTGCGCGACCAAACGGTTACGGCACTGTCCAATCTGATTCCGGCATTAGATGCATGCGGATATGAAATTCGCTCGCTTCCAGAACATCACTGAACGCGAGATCCTACGCCCTGCTTTCCCAGCCAGTACCGTGATCTCGCTTATGAAGAACCGTTTACGCCTGCCGGCAAACTAGTCGCCATTGCCGTTAGGGGTGATACGCCCGACCTCGGCTGCAAATGACCCAGGGGTCCTCGACTTCGCACACCCCCGGAGATCCGGCGCGCGACCGATCTGGACCACGTCGATGACTTCTGACTGGCTGTTTCCAGCAGGCCAGGTTGCCGGTATCTGTTGGTAACGCAAGGAGTTTTCGCGATGTACATCCCTCCCGCTTTCCGCGACGACGACAAGGAGGGCCTGCGCGCGACGATCCGCGCGGCGCTGCTGGCGAACTTCGTTACAGTCACCGCGGAAGGGCCGCTTGCAACGCCACTGCCGCTCTTGCTTGATGAGAGCGAGGGCGAGCACGGCGTCATCTACGGCCACCTCGCGAAGGCTAATCCCCAGTGCCATGTTCCCCCGATGGGCGACGGCTTGGCCATCTTCATGGGGCCGGACGCTTATGTGACGCCGGCATGGTATGCGACCAAACAGGAAACCGGGAAGGTCGTCCCGACCTGGAATTACATCGCCGTCCACGCCTATGGTCCGGTCGAGTTCTTCGAGCATGCGGGAAGACTGCTGGACGTTGTGAAACGTCTGACTGACCACCAGGAGGGCGAGCGCGCCTCGCCTTGGGCGGTATCGGATGCACCGCCGGATTTTGTACAGGCGCAACTCCGCGGAATCGTTGGCTTGCGCATGCCGATCACGAGGCTGGAGAGCAAGCGAAAACTGAGTCAGAACCGGAACGCGGCCGACCGCGCTGGCGTGGCTGCGGGCCTTGCGGCGAGCGAGCGGGCATCTGACCGCGAGATCGCCGCTCTCATCCCAAAGCCCGGGCGTCGCCAGTGATCGAGTACAAAGCGGGGCGATGCTTGGCGCATGAAGCAGACGGATGGCTACGAGTTAGCTCAGGCGATGTCTCAGACTTGCTCGAAGAACGAAGCGGCTAAGGCCATTGCCGCCATTGATGGCCAGTCCGTCTTCCGCCTCGTGCACGACACATTTCATCACACGCTCGCCGGGGAGCCATTCTTCTCCTGCGAACTGACTGGTCTCGTGCACATTTCAAGCGTGAACGATCCGATCCACTGGATCTACCCGGATCGCGTCCTAGTCGGTTCCGACAATGGCAGCCAGATCCGGGCGCTGCTTGATGGCGGCTACGGGGGACCCTTCTCATTCGCACCGTTTCTCGACGCAGCCGACCCGCAGGACGAACTTCGCAGACGCACTTGCCGCGAGCATTGATCTCGATCGACACGCCGGTGACACGAGTGGCGGCGTGAGACGCGGTATCAATCAGGGCTTGCGACCCTTTTTGGCGTCCCGCGGAGAAGTCATTCGAGACGCCTCCTGCAACAATATCTCTCGCATCCAGACGCTTGCCACATCGCTGTTGTGAAGGGCGGGCCATTGCAGCGCCTCGGTAAATGCGGGAAGCGGCAGCGGAAGTTCGATGATCTTTAGTGGGAAGGTTTTCTTGAAATGCTCAACCAGCCGGGAGGGCATGGTCGCTATACGGGCTGTGCCTGAGACCATCGGCGGGATCATGCCAAAGGCCTGCACGATAACCTCGACACGTCTCTTGAGGCCATGCTCAAGCAAAAAACGCTCCTCGATCGAGCCTTTCAGCGTCGGCCCAAACTTGGCCGCAACGTGCCTCATCGACATGTATCTCTCGAATGTAAGCTGCTGCGGCAGTTGCTTGTTCGTGGGGCAGCCCACGCACACGAACGTGTCGTCGAACAGCGCCGCTCTTGGATGCGCGTTCGACATGAACAATTCTGGACAAATCAGAAAATCGACGTCACCGCGCCGGAGAAGCTCACCGGGGTCCTCGTCGAGCGGCAGCAATTCGAAGCTGACGGCGGGTGCTTCGCGTGCAACACGCTCCACGACCTTTTCAAAAAACACGAGTGTGGCGAAATCAGAAAGAGTGATCCTGAAACGGCGATCGGACTGAGCCGGATTAAACGGATCCCAAGAAATAATCGAACTCTGGATTTTCAAGAGTGCGCCGCGAACAGCGGGCGCGAGTGTTTCCGCACGTGGGGTTAGAACACGTTCGCGGCCGTTCATCGTAAACAGTTCATCCTTGAAATAGTCGCGCAGCCGGGCGACGGCCGCGCTCATGGCCGGCTGACTTAAGTTGATGCTGCTTGCCGCCGCCGTAAGGTTGCGCTGGGTCAGCAGCGCGTCAAGCACAACGAGAAGGTTCAGATCAAGGCCTCTGAAGCGCATCGCTTTCACTTATCCATAGCGTGGATGCTCGCGATCTAAACAATCGATTTTACCAAACTTCCAGGGCGCTGCATAGACGACCGCACCTGAGATGCACCCGATCAGGCCACTGCTTCTGAGGGTGTGCTGGGAAAATGACTTGCAAGTAGCCGATTATTTCGAACTCTCCTCCATCTTCTGAAAAGGCAATTGGCCGACAAGGGTTTTCAGGTGGTCGTAGCTGGGCCGGTGCAAGTCCGCAGGTTCGCGAAATCGGCCCTATGTGCACAGCGCAGTGGCTCACTTGGACCCGCCGTTTCATCCTGCCTGGCGAGTTTGATTCTTGGTAGGCGAACTCGGATTGTACAGTGTGCATCCGGATCTTGAGAGACTCGAATGAGCCATTCTATCCGCGTCATGCGTCCGGTGCTGCAGCAGCTTGTCATTCCATTCGCATTTGGCACGGTTCGGCACGCGCTGCGGAACCGTAGCGAGAGGTCCTGCAGAGACGGCCTGGCGACAATAGTTCCGGGCGTTCGCGTCGCCACACTTGATCGCGACCGCCACTGCGCTCCAGCTTTTGCGATCAGGTACTGGGAATTTGTCCGCTCGGTTGCAGCCAGTCGGCCTTCGATACCACGCCGCGATCCGCGCAAGTCCCGATCCTTTTCACCGAAACTGGCGCGCTCGCCGTGCCCACGGCCGGTAGCAACCGCAACTGATGGGCTTGATTCTGATGCTTGATCAAATAACAGTTGGAGCGAAGGGACGCGGCTCGCGCCCAGAGGAAATAAAAGATCGAGACCTAAGCCTCGATTTCGCCAAAGGTGTACTAATTACTTTGGTAATAATTGGACACCTATTACAATATATAATTTATAGAGGTACCGACGACTTCTGGACGTCTCCGTATTATAACCTAATATACATATTTCATATGCCTCTCTTTATGGCGATAAGTGGATATGTCTCTTCCGGGGCAATTATTCGAAAATCGTTCCCTCAAGGGGTCCGTGATCGAGCAGTACAGTTACTACTGCCAATGTTTGTTTGGTGCGCGTTTATTTTCGCCCTAAAGACCGTTACGATCTATCCAACGAAGAGTCCAACTGATGTATTGCTGGATCTATCGAAGGAAATCATGGGAACATACTGGTTCATATGGGCGGCGTTTATTTCATTCGTCCTAGTTCGTGTTTTTGCAACTTTCAAACAGCTACCGATGTGGATCATAAGCGCATCCGCCATCGGGGTCGCATTCGCGCCCGTCACATTGTCAATAGCCCCGTTGGTAAGATACACTTACCCATTTTATTGTTTGGGGGTCTTGTTTGCCCAGCCAATTGGATGGCAGAAAAGTATCATCTGGACTCACAAATCGACCTTTGTACTCTTGCTTTCGATAGTAGCTTTCATATCCTTACTTCTGTGGGATAAGCAGACCTACGCCTTCAACAATCATGTTTTGATAGATGATGAAGAATCAGCCAAACAAGTGCTGCTGATGTTCGCCGGCTCTGCAGCGGCTTCCACGGTGGCAATGCAGTTTATGGTCCAATGCTGGAGAGCCGCCTCCTCCACTAGAATAGCTCAGTTTGTCGCGATGCAGCTCGGTCAGAGCACGCTGCTCGTTTATCTTGTTCAGGGTGCCGCGTTTCGCCTCATGGATTTCATCCAGTTTGGAGAAGCCTGGAATCTGACGACCAGAATTGCCTTCGCAAGTGTGCTTGGAGTGACGATTGTCGCCGCAGCGATGGCAATTCGCAAGATTGCGCGCGACCTTGGATATGTGTCGCAGATCCTTGTCGGAGCGCCGCCACGCCCACGTCTGCTCAAATCTCACTCTGCAATAAATTAGCCGCCCACAATGGTCGCGATGACAAGCAACGACGTTACGGACAGATGAGGCATGCGTTTCAAAGGCCTTGATCTGAACCTTCTCGTCGTGCTCGACGCACTGCTGACCGAGCGCAACCTTACGGCGGCGGCAAGCAGCATCAACCTAAGTCAGCCGGCCATGAGCGCGGCCGTCGGCCGGCTGCGCGATTATTTCAACGATGAACTGTTTACGATGAGAGGCCGCGAACGTGTTCTAACCCCACGTGCGGAAACACTCGCGCCCGCTGTTCGCGGCGCACTCTTTCACATCCAGTGCTCGATAATTTCTTGGGATCCGTTTAAACCGGCTCAATCCGATCGCCGCTTCCGGATCATAGTTTCGGATTTCGTCACACTCGTGTTTTTTGAAAAGGTCGTGGAGCGTGTTGCACGCGAAGCACCCGCCGTCAGCTTCGAATTGCTGCCGCTCGACGACGATCTCGATGAGCTTCTCCGGCGCGGTGACGTCGATTTTCTGATTCTTCCGGAATTGTTCATGTCGAGCGCGCATCCGAGAGCGGCTCTGTTCGACGAGACATTCGTGTGCGTAGGCTGCCCGACGAACAAGCAACTGCCACAGCAGCTTACATTCGAGAGGTACGTGTCGATGAAGCACATTGCGTACAGGGTGGGCCGTGCCCAGATGCCATCCATCGAGGAAAGGTTTTTGCTTGAGAATGGTCTCAAGAGGCAAGTCGAGATCATCGTGCCGGCCTTTAGCATGATCCCGCCGATGATCTCAGGCACAGCCCGCATAGCGACCATGCCCTTCCGGCTGGTTGAGCATTTCAAAAAGACCTTCCCTCTGCGGATCGTCGAACTTCCGCGGCCACTACCCACGTTCACCGAGGCCGTCCAATGGCCCACCCTTCACAACAGCGATCCGGCAAGCACCTGGATGCGGCAGATAATGTTGCAAGAGGCGTCCCGCATGTGAAGCAGCGGGCGCTCCCGGGTCAACGGCATGCAAATCGATGATCTTGCATGACAGTGTGGTGCTGATTTTCCGGCGATGCTGAAGATGCAATCGCATCAGCCGCGCGGTGCGCCGCGTGCTGCACTGGCGTGCGTCAGGCGGTCTAAATTACCAAGCAGCCCAATGTCTTCCCGCTTTGGTAGTCATCAGCGACGAACCGATGAGGCTCGCGAAAGGCATGACGGCAATGCCGCGCGAGCGGGCACGGGTGGAAAACCATATTTGCGAGTATGCCGGATGTGGGATGCGTGCGCCGTTCGGCTTTGCCAAGCCAAAGGCAAGAGCCGCATCCGTTCTGCTTCGGGCATCGAGCGCACAGTGACCAGTATTTGCCGGGGCAAGATGATCACTCCGCCAAAAACGTCAATTTGACTACTCGCATAGCTCGATCGATTGCCAGCAGGCTATGGAGCAGGATCTCTCAATACTTTCTTTACTGCGGCTAGTGCGACATTCCGGCAGGAGCAACGGAGGTCGGAAATTATGGCCCGCAAAGTCGAGTTCCAGGATGACGATGTGCTGGTCACGTCGCACAACCCGCTGAGTGGCACCTTGCTGCTGATCACGGATGACGATGATGAGGTCGAACTGCAACTCGACAAGGAAACCGCCGAGGCATTGCTGAGTGCGCTGGGAGCCTTTCTGATGGAAGGCGTGGTCGGTCCCCTATAGCTTCCCCTGCCAAACCCACAAGCGTGCGTTCCTGCCGACCGCGGTCGTACGCCGCCCTTGCCTGTACTCGCCTCGGACTTGCCAGCGGGGCGACTCCGCTCCCCGATGTGTCGAGGTTTCAACCACAGGTGCGGTCCGCTTCTCCTCAATCAAACGCGCGCAGTCGCCCAGCGTTGGGAGGTGCCAACACTCTTCGACGTTTGCCTCGTCGAGGGAAACGAACCACCATTCTTTCTTCCCGGCGACGGCATCAGATGCTCTTCCGAAACATCGCTGAGGTCGAAGTCGTCGAACCGCACCCGAAGGATCCCGAGGGCCTTCGAATAAAATAGCCTTCGTCGATACGGATCCGCTTCGAGCGGATCCGGCCGACCGGGCTCGGGCTATCATATCGGCAAGGCGGTCTTCAAAAGTGTGCCGCCTTCCACAACGCCGATGCCGCCGCGCGGGTCGCGGAGCAAGTCTACTCAACCCATTCACAGCGCGACTTGGTGCTGGCCGATCTCAGCCGAAGGACGGCTACCTGGGGACCAGAAAGTGGGGGCCGAGGCCATCCATCCGGAGTGCCCGGCCATTGACAATCTGTGCTGGGTTTCGCACCGGACCGTGCTCACAATTGTGCTCTTCGGGTTGCTGCAATCGATCTCGCACGTGGACCCTGCAAGGAGCATGCTTGAGGATGTGGAACCTCTACTCTGACTTCCTGACCACTGACGAAGCTGTCGGGGTCAACGTGGTCGGCTACATGCCCGGCGCCGTGGCGGATTAGTTCGGCCGAGCAAAATGGCCGTGCAGGTCCTTGAATCCTCCAGCACATCGCTAAGCAAAAGCATGCTTGCCAGCTTAACTGCACAGTCTCTGCGCTCTGTCGGCCATCGGTCAGATTCGTTCTTCAGATCAAGGCAGCTTCAAGGACCCACACACCCGCACCATCCGGCTCCCTCAGCGATGCTGCCGGCGATTGCCGCGGTACCTCGGGTTCGTTACAGCCTAACGCTCAGCTCTCGAATTGACTTGCACCTGTCTTGGTCAACAGCAACCCATCGCACCAAACGTGGTCTACGCATCCCCACTCACAGGCGGCAGCCGCATCCGGAAAAAACCCACGTCCATTAAGATTTGCACTCGTGTTGCAGAGCAGCGAAATGCCCGTGAGCTTCTCATATTCTATCAGAAGTTCTGCAATTGGGTGTTCAGACGTTCTCGAAACTGTCTGTAGTCGCGCAGTCCCGTCGAGATGGACGACCGCCGGGATTTTCTCTTTCCACTCCGAACGGGTTCGGTGATCGAACAGCATGTAAGGATCCTGCGTGCCAGGGTCAAACATGTCAGGTGCACGATCCTCCAAGCATATTGGCGCTACCGGCCGAAAGTGCTCTCGAACTTTGATTTTGTTGAGATGGTCCTTCATTTCCGGCGAAGTTGCGGCTGCCAGGATGCTTCTGCCTCCCAAAGCACGTGGACCAAGCTCTGCGCGGCCTGCAAGGAACACAACAGGCTTGTTGTCGGCGAGCACACTGGCAAGTTCTTTCAGGCTGCAAGCAGCGGATTGCCAACCAGGTGGAACCTTGCCGTGGCTCACATTTGGCCCGCTGTAGACTGACCAGTCGAGATGCCCGAAACCTTTGTCGGCGGCCAGCGCGCAGCAAGCGGCACCGATCGCCGATCCGCTGTCGTTTGGAAACGGAGGCACCCAGACTTCGTCGAACAAACCGCTCGCCCGGAGGGCGCTGTTCCATTTGATGTTCAGCCCGCATCCGCCGGCTATGCACAGGTTTCGGGTATTGGGAACCGAGTACGTACGCAGAGCGCTGGTCATCCCCCGGACGAGAAGACGCTCCACGAAGGCATGGAACGAAGCAAGTATGTCCTCGGGCGTTTCGGGGATTAACCGCGACGCGCTTGCATCGAAGAAGTTGTGCACAGCCGTGTGTAACGCGTCTTCGCTGTGGCTGTTTTCCCTGTAACCAAAGGCAAGGTCCGTATCCCCGGCGAAATGGTCGTCGTAAAGCTCCTGAAACACGTTCACGATGTGTTCATGGACCACTCCGAGCGCGATATAGGCCATCAACTTGCCGGCGATACCGAGATCCCAGCCAGTCCGCAGTTCTCGCATGTAAGGACCAAAATGTTGGCCCGCAGCGGCATACGCATGGCCTATCATCGGAAACAGGCACCCAACAAATCGGACTCCACTTGGCTCTACGTAGTAAAGCCGCGGAAAGATGCAGCCGTCCCAAACCAGACAAAATGCTGGTTCCTCTAGTTTGGCGAATGAGCTGGTGCAGTATGCGGAAGCAACGTGCCCAAGAACATGCGGGTAGCTTTCATAAGAAAATGCCCCATTGTCGAGCATGAGACCGGAACCTTGATAGGCTGTCAGGGGATTTTCGGCGTCCCGCTCCACATAAGGCGCGCCGTTGAGAGTGATAGGGGAGCCGTTACTCAGAACTTGAAATTCCGACTGGATTTCACCGTCCCATCCGTCAATAACGAATCGGTCGACATCGCTCGGAGCAAGCCCGTTTTCCGCCAAAACGGCGGCGACCGTCTCAAGCCGCTCGATATGCTGGTATCGCGGGTTATTGTCGAGCTTTTCCTGCTCGATGCAAAAGACTAATCTGCCGTCTTCCACGATAGCGATTCCCCCGTCGTGCGTCAGCTTGATACCGCAAATGCGCATAGTAGATCCTAGTCAAAGTGAGAGTGACCGCGGGTTTTGACGTCGCGCTATGCGCGATGATGGGGGGGCGGTAAACTAGATTGTTTGGATGTGAGCATCCGCGCGGTGAATGATAAGATTTGCCGCGTGATCGAGAACAAGATGGCTGACATGCAATTGCGAGGCAGCACTGTGCGGCACAGTGAGAAGGGCTGTCCACCGCAAGCCGCTGGGCAAGGATGTGCACGGTCACACGTCACCGGCGCCACGGGAGGTGCCGCGCTCCCTCGGCACCGAGCGTGCGCGCGCTGAGCACGAAGGTGGTCGCTTAGAAGAGAGCCTTCCTCGATCAAGCCACTTTTTAATCTCTAGTCGAAAGTTTTTTCGACGGCGAGGGCAGCGCCCAAAGGAATATCCCGCCTGCAGCTAAGAGCGTGTCGGGCTAGCGCGGGGTCGGTAGAAAGGGCATTGTCTCGGCTCACAGATCAGTGGTACCGGGTCGGCTCGGTAAAGACGAGCTGGGCTCAATTGACGGATGATCGCCTTGGGGGCGGAGAGATGACCGGCTTGCAAAGATTTGAGAGGGCGGTCGTTGTTCAGGTTGGCCGCCACAGTTCTGAGCGTATCGTATTCGATGTCAACCAGGCGGCCGCTATCCTGATCCGTGACCTTCATCGTCGGACCGAGAAACGGAAGGTAGCGATGGACGCTTGTCTGCAGGTATTGCGTGGTGAGGCCTATCCACCAGCTGCTCGAAGGGCTTTTGTGGCAGCCGCGCTTGAAGCAAAGATCCTGCGCAGCGATTGAATGCTGTTGGCGCATCAAGGCTTTGATGCTTCGTGTGAAGTCGGAGAAATGTAGGGGGGCAGGCCCGGAACGCAGCCTTCCTCCCTCGCCGATACGACGTTCTGCCAATCGAACGCTAAGATTGGCGTCGAGACCTGTCGATCCATCGGTGATCAACACGCAGCGCATTGTTCCCGACCAGATGATGGAGAAGATCTCGGCTACTATAGGCCCATCGAAAGATCGGTGCGTACATTTTCCCCCGGCGATATGAAGTCGCGCGGCTTACGATCCGACACCTGATCCTAGACGATCCAGGACGCCGGCGAGCTGGCACTTCGCGGCAGCGGAAAGTGGCTTGATCGGCCGTGGGGGCTCGGCGGAACAAATTTCGAGGAGCTCGGCGATTGCGTATACGACGCGAAGGCTCGAGAACGTCTTAAAAAGCTCCCACACCGGGGCCAGGGTGGCGTCGATCCGGTGTGCTTCAGCATTGTCGCCGTGCTGAGCGGCTCTGACCATCCTCAGGCACGGGTCGGGCAAGATGCCACCGAGGACGCTGTACCATGTATCGGCTCCGGCGATCAGGGCCTCGGTGGCGTTCCAGTCGCCGCTGTAGCCGATCGAGAATCCTTTCGGCACAATTTTTTTCTGGTGCGCAAGTTGGCCTTTGATGGCATCGCCCCGGTCGGCCGAGTTCTTAATAGCGAGGATCTCAGGCAGCTGTCCCAGACGCTCGATGAGCGCTGGCGTGAAGCGAAAATGCGTGTTTGCGGGATTGTCGTAGATCACGATCGGCAGGCCGCTGTCGCGCGCCACCGTCGAAAAATGCTCGAAAACTTCGTTCTCAGTGAGCGGGGTGTAGGAAACAGCCGCGAGCAACCCCGCGGCTGCGCCGAGGGCCTTCGCATCACTTGCACATTTCACCGCTTCATCGGTGCGCAAAGCGCCCACGCCGATCACGAGCGGGACTCGTCCACCCGTCTCGTCCAGCGCCTCGCAAAGCGCCCGGCGGCGTTCCTCGCGCGACAGATAAATATAGGTGCCGGTGCTGCCGAGCAGGCCGATAGAATCCACCTTTGCTGCGCAAAGCCGCGCTGTCAGCTTTCGAAGCGCCAGGACATCGACGCCGCCGTCGCTGTCGCTTGGCGTTATTGGGAAGGCTGAAAGGCCGCTCAGGAATCCCATGCTGAAGCTCCCGTTGTTATATTGGGTCAAGCGTTGGGCATCAGACCCAGTCCAGCGCCTGCTCTAGATCCGCGATCAACTCGGCGGCGTCTTCGAGCCCTACCGACAGACGCATGAGAACGTCGCCGACTCCGTCAGGCAAATGCGCGTCCTTGCGAATTGACTCGCGAGCGGGTCAGGCTTGCTGGATGATAGATGAGACTGTCAGCGTCGCCGAGACTGACCACCCTGATGATGAGCTTGAGCCGGTCCATCATACGGGCGCGCCCTCGAACCCCGTCTGGAGGCCGAGTGCCAACATGCCCGAGCCTTTCGACGTCTGTCTGCGCGCGATCTCATGTTCGGGATGAGAGCCGAGAAATGGATAGCTAACCCAAGCCACAGTCGGGTGCGCCTCGAGCGCCTGGGCGACCGCAAGCCCAGAGGCACTGTGACGCTCCATACACAACGTGAGTGTCTCCAACCCGCGCAAGATCAGGAACGCCGACACGGGCGAGAGCGCTGCCCCGGTGAGATAGCGCAGGCCAGTTTCGCGCAGCAGGTGCAGTGTTTTTACGTCGCCCAGTATCACCCCGCCCAGAGCATCGCCATGGCCATCGATGTACTTGGTCAGCGAATGGATCACGATGTCGGCTCCAAGTTCCAGCGGACGCTGGAGGGCGGGCGAGGCGAAGGTGCTGTCGACGGCGACCTTCACGCCGCGAGAATGGGCGTGTTCGGCAATGGCGGCGATGTCGAGGAAACGGCCCAGCGGGTTGTTGATTGGCGTCTCGAAGAACACGAGCCAGGCCCAGTCAGTGATGGCGCCATTGAGATTGCTGGGATTAGACAGATCGACGGCAACGACCTTGATGCCAAACTGCGGCAGCCCCTGTTCCACCATGGCGAGCTTATTCGAATAGAGTGTCTTGTGGACAATGAGTTCGTCACCTTGGAAAGCAGCGAAAGGATCAGCGTACCGAAGGCGGCCATCCCCGAGGCGAGTACCAGCCCAGCTTCGGCTCCTTCTAGATTGGCGAGCCGCTTTTCGATGTTTTCGGTGGTCGGGTTGTATTCGCGTGCGTAGAGCCTTCCCCCAAGCGCTGCGGCGGCTTCGTTTGCCGCCACGCTTTCAAATCCATAGGTCGATGTAAGAAACACCGGCGTCTGAACGGAATTGGAAAAGCCCGCCGGATCGAAGCCATGATGGATGGCCCGGGTGGCGAATGCGAGACCGACGTCGTTCCGGGACGGCGTTGATGTTGTCTCGGCTTCAAGCTGATCTTCGGCGCTGGTCATCGGCTTTAGCCCTCTTGATTTCGGCGACAATGCCTTCACACTAACCCGGGTGGAACGTCCAGTTGGCGATGAAAGAAATGGTCCAGCCTTCTCCTTCCGCGTCGATAGCTCGCTCGCAAGGTCTGGGCGCGCGCCAGATCTGCGAAGCTCTTCGCGAGCAGATCCTAGGTGGAATCTATGAAACGGGCAGCCAGCTGCCGTCGTCCCGCGGCCTAGCAAATGAACTCGGTGTGTCGCGGACCACGGTCACCGTGGCATATGACCAGCTGGTCGCCGAAGGTTTCATCGAGGTCATTCAAGGCGCAAGACCTCGCGTTGCATCTTCGCTCGTGCGGAGTAAAGAGACCAGCGCGGTGCCCAAACGGACTGGCCCGATCCATCTTTCCCGTTACGGGGAGCGCCTGCGCGCCAGTCCACCACGGCGCGATTACCTCCCCAACCGCTTCAAGGTCGATTTCCGTTATGGCGACCTCGCCCCATCTGATTTCCCGGCGCTGACGTGGAAGCGTGCGATGAACGCGGCAATGTCACAAAGTCCCGGAAGGCTAGCCTATCACGATCCACGCGGCTCGCATCGCTTGCGCCAGGCGCTGCAGGGATATTTGTGGCGTGCCCGAACGCTGAGCTGCCAGGTCGAGCAGATCCTCGTCGTAAGCGGATCACAGCAGTGCCTCGACATGTGCGCGCGCCTGCTGCTCGATCCTTCCGACAGCTTCGTGATCGAGGATCCCTGCTATAGCATGGCGCGCCAAGTCTTTGCCAGCACAGGAGCCACGCCCGTCGCTGTCGCCGTCGATAGCGAGGGCATGAAGACCGAGCTGCTGCAGGAGATCCCAGCGCGGCTAGCCTACGTCACCCCGTCGCACCAATTCCCGCTCGGCGGCGTCTTGTCGATTTCGCGGCGGTATCAGCTCCTCGAATGGGCTCGGCGCAATGACGCCTATATTATCGAGGACGATTACGATGGCGAGTACCGGTACGACATTCGACCGGTGCCCCCGCTGCATAAGCTGGAAGACCGCAGTTCCGTAATCTATGTTGGCACGATCTCCAAGACACTGTCGCCGATGCTGCGCATCGGCTACCTGGTGGTTCCGGCCGAGTTGCAAGACGTCTTTGCGATGGCCAAGCAGCTTCTCGACAGGCATTCTCCGGTTGCGGAACAGGAGGCCCTGGCCTCACTCATTGAGAGCGGCGGTTATGAAAGCCACGTGCGCCGCGTCCGCCGTCTTAACGGGGGGCGGCGAGAGGCACTGCTTGCTGTCCTTCGACGTGCGTTCGCAGACAGCATTGCCATCGAGGGGGCCGACGCAGGGCTGCATGTCGTCGTCTGGTTCAAGGATCTTTCTCGGTCGCTGGAGGAGGTCATGGTTGAAGAGGCGCGGCGGGTCGGGGTTGGCATCCATCCGATTTCATCGCTGTACATCCGAGATGAAGGCCGCGCTGATCGGATTGGATTGGTGATGGGCTATTCCGCCCTGACCATTCGGCAGATCGAGAATGGTGTTCGCCTCCTTGCTGGCGCTGTCCAGCGGGTCAGAAGCTTTGCCGAAGATTCGGCAAGACGCTCAATGGCCGCCCTGACAGCGAGCGGGCCTGGCTCGTGACCTCAGAGTCGCGCCGGTATTGATCGCAGACTGGATCAGCAAGACTTGCCCGGACTGGCACTGTCGGCCAGTCCGGGTCCAGGACAGGAGTATGCCCCTCGGAACGGGGAAGGGAATTCTTGTGGAGCTCTCAATTCCGGTCGAAGCAAAGGCGCCCTCGCGACTGGCTTAAAGGAGAAAGCGTTGTTGGATTTTGCGCTGATCGACGAAGAAATAGCAGAGATCGCACCTGACTTTCGCGCAATCAGCATTCTTGTTGATGCACAGGACAGTGCGCGAGGCGTCATGGCTCGGGACGTGTTGGGAGAGGCTTGCGATTTCGCTCGAGCGGGGGGACCCGCCTGGGGAGACGCGCACTTGGCCAATTGGGCGCAGGCATACGTTCGGTTCGGCGCGAAACCAAACCGGACGCCGTGCTCGGCGCACGCGTTGAAAAAACGGGTGGAGAAGGATGGCCGAATCCCGTCAATAAATCCTATTGTTGACCTCTACAATGCCGTGAGCCTGCGTTTTTGCAATACCGATTGGCGGCGAAAATTTTGATGCATATGTCGGCAAACCGCGGCTGACGATTGCCCTAGGAACGGAGTCTTTCCACACTGTTTTGAATGGGGAAGCGGTCGTCGAAAGCCCTTCCAAGGGGGAGGTCATCTGGCGCGACGATCTGGGAGCTACATGTCGCCGCTGGAATTGGCGGCAGGGCACGCGCACCCGGTTGGAGACGGTGGGCGGCCGGATGTGGTTTATCTTGGAAAGCTTGGCGGCGATGCCGGAGAGGCGCTCGAGCAGGCGGCTGACATGCTGGTGAGCGCTCTGAGAGAGCTGGCACCAGGGTGTAAGGTCTACAAGTAGGAAATCGCGCCGCTAAAGCCTTTCGCCGCCGGTCTCGACAGGCGGGTCGGTTGAGGAACGTGCCCGCCCCGGTGTGATCGGTTCGCTTGCAACCAGTGTTAGTTCCTTTGCGGCTGGGTCTCCTGGGGCTGCGAGGGGAGGTGACGCCTCTGGCCATTTCGTACTCAGCAGGCCAGCGGAAGGTGCACCGCATTATGATTCGACCCTGCGCCATGGTAAAGATTGCTCGGGTTGATCAATCTCGACGTCAGACGCCAGTCCTGGCACTCCAAGCCGTCATAACATCTCGTGGCGAAAGCCGGATGGAATTCGGATCGAAGCGGTCTCGAGACATCTGCCATCCTTGGGCAGACTCGTGGCTCCGCCGAGGAGGGGATGCGGATGATGATTCATTCCGCTTGCCTTATCGGGGGGCAACCACGGCAGTTGTACCCGATCCGCCCTCGGGCCGCGGCTGCGTGCGGCAGTGCTCGATCGCCCCATGACCTTGAGCTGCCGAGGCTGAACTGGCCTGCATGCCATGCGCGACCTGATAGGCAGGCCGGGCAGCACGGAGCATATCGGCGATCCTCAATCGAGTGGCCGCACGGGCGAGCTTTCCGCCTCCTTGAAAAGGCCAAGTTCTCGCGCGGACTGGCCTGCAGCACATCTACAGGTCGGGCTTGCGCAGAGGCCGTGTGTGTCGAGCTTGCTTCCCCCCAGAAGGACCTGGGTAATTCCGACGTCGGCGCCGGCCTCAAGGCCTGGCCAAGCTTTGACGCAGCGTGTGCCGGCCGAACCCCTTGACGGTGTTGGCGCAGTTGCAGTCTCGGCGACGACCCGATGGATGTGCAGCGTCGGGTAACCGCGTGCTGCGCCGGGAACAGCCAGCCGCGCAACGGCGCCCGAGCTTCCATCTGTAGCGCAGTCGGCCAAGGCGGCCGGCCGACAGCATGGCATCACGGCATCGTGCGCCGTGCCACGCTCGATAGGAAGCAGCATGCGCTCGTTGTGGCCGTGGGCCATAATGGCACCGGCCGCTCCTACTTCCTTGAACGAGCCGCCGAGGTGCGCCATCTCCGGCGTAGATGTCTTCAACAGCACCCATCAGGGGCGCCAGAGAGGCTGCCCCTGATTCTATCCTTATCGCCGGAAACTCGATCGGTAGCACTACGCCTGGCGACGGCGGAGCCACTGACGGTTGAGTCAGACATGTCGGGGCGCAGAAGCCGTGGAGGGCCTCTCTGTTGGATCGCCAAATATTAGCCCGATGATCCGGCCCGCCATGCCACTTCACCAACTGGACGGCTTCAAATGCAACTAACTGGCTGTTTCCAGAGGGCCAGATTGCAAGTATCTGATCTGTAACGCACACACGGAGTTCCCCCGATGTAGACCTCTCCGGCCTTCCGAGATGATGATGATATCGATTTCCTGCGAGCGAGCATCCGCGCAGCGCCGCTGTCGAACTTAGTCTCTGCCACGGCCCAATGCTCTTCGCCTCGTCACCGCCCTCTTGCTTGATGCGAGCGAGGGCGAGCACGGCGTGATCTACGGGCACCTCGCGAAGGCTAATCCGCAGGTGCCGTGTTCCGCCGCTGGGCGACGGCTTGGCCATCTCATGGGGCCGGACACTTATGTGACGCCGGCATGGTATGCGGCCAAGCAGGAAGCGGGAAGTCGTCCCGACTTGGAATTACATCGCCGTCCACGCCTATGATCCGGTCGAGTTCTTCGAGCGTTCGGGAAGAGTGCTGGACGTCGTGAATGGCCTGACTGACCACCACGAGGGCGAGCGCGCCTCGCCTTGGGCGGTGTCGGACGCCCGCCGGATTTTGCACAGGCGCAACTCTCGCGGAATTGTTGGCTTGCGCATGCCGATCACAAGGCTGGAGAGCAAGCGCAAACTGACTCGGAACCGGAACGCTGCCGATCGCGCTGGCGTGGCTGGGGGCCTTGCGGCCGAGCGAACGGGCATCTGACCGCGAGATCGCCGCTTCCAGAATAATCATGAACTTTGTCGGAATGAACCAATGATGCCAGAACTGACCCCATTCGCCCTGTACCTCGCCGCGGCCTCCGTGCTCGCCATCACGCCCGGTCCGCGGAGACTCTATGTTATAGCCCGCAGTCTCGCCGGCGGTCACGCCGATTGCGTTCAACACGCTGGCCGACATGTTGCCCTTGTTGCCAGCGGCATTCAAGGCCGCACGGCAGCGCGTCCTGGATGGATCCAGAGCCTGAGGAGGGGCGGAGAGGCGCGCTAGGATCGCGCTGGGCACCTCGCTACGAAGAAGCAGCCTGCCATATCAGTTTGGCTCCGGATCGGTCCAGCTTCCTTTCCGGGCGCCTACTCTGCGGAAACAACTGGATAGCCTCGAGCGATCTTCCGTCATTTCGCAGCAGATCAATGTTCTCAAGAGGCGCGGCAGTATTCCGTTGCGTGAAAGTCGGCTCACAATGAATCACGATCGCGTGAATAAAGAGCGGGTCAGTTCGATTGGCTCGCCTCCCTATGCCGATCATTTCGGCCAAACGGCAGAGGCCAGTCAGCCGAGAATGGCGGCCGCCTTCATGAAGGAAAGCCACTCCGCGCGCCAGGCGCCACTTCGGTTTGCACTCGACTATATGGCGGCGCCCGGACTTGACGTCAGGACGTTCTTCGCGCTCGCCCGCGATCTCGGTCTGACCGACGTGCAAATCCGGAATAGTCCCTGCAGCAAGGCTGTTGTGCGTGGCAAGCCGCCGGCGGATGTCCGGTCTGCCGCTGCCGAAGCGGGCGTCACCATTATCTCAGTCAACGCCCTACAGCGGTTCAACGAATGGACTCCCGCCCGCAGGGCCGAGGCCCGCAAGCTCGCCGATTATACGGCCGCTTGTGGCGCTCAGGCGCTCATGCGCTCATGCTGGTGCCGGTCAACGACGGTTCGTGGTCCGCCAATGGCGGGCGCAATGGCAATCTGCGCGCCGCCTTGAAGGCGCTCAAGCCGATACTTCAGTCGCGGGGCCTGATCGGACTCATCGAACCGCTTGGCTTCCAGACCTCCTCGCTTCGGTTAAAGAACGAAGCGGCTAACGCTATTGCCTGGGTTGATGGCCAGTCCGTCTTTCGGCTTGTGCACGATACATTCCACCACACGCTCGCCGGCGAGACGTCTTTCTTCTGCGATCTGACCGGTCTCGTGCACCTTTCAGGCATAAACGATCCAACCTTCTGGGTTCACCCGGATCGCATCCTGGGAGGTTCCGACAATTGCAGCCAGATTGGGGCGCTACTGATGGCGGCTATACGGGTCCCTTTTCTCTTGAGCTCGTCGAGGAAGTCCACGCGTTGAATGACTCTGCAGGCGCATTTGCCGCCAGCATTGATCTCATCCGAAACGGGCTACTGGCGCGAGTGCCGGTCTAAGGCTATGAGCTCTCGGAGGTCGGACAACAATTTCAGGGTTATTGCAACCCCAGCTTCCTCTTCAGTTCCGCGTTTTCCTTGCGCAGGCGTTCCGCGAGCAGGCTCTTCAGTCGGTTGTTTTCTTCCTCAAGAGCGACCAGGTCCTTCAGATCGTCACCAACCGGTGTAGGCAACGCAGCTTTCTTCCATTGATAGTAGGTCTGTTCCGAGATCCCGGCCTGCTTTACGGCGCCCTTGTGAGTGGCGCCACCACTGATAGACTTCTGGATCAGGGCGAGCATCTGGGCGCGCTCCTTTTCAGAGTAGATCTTACGTCCGGTCCGAACAGCCGCTGCTTCCTCCGCCTGAGACGCCGCATTGGGCACATTCTTCCGAGCAGGCTGCCTGGGCTCGGCCTTCGCTTTCGGCGACCGTTGGGCATTCTTCTTCTGAGGCCTCTCTACTTTGGCTGCCGGTTGCATAGCGGTTGCTATTGGTTCTGCGTCCAGGGAATTTGCCATGTGATACTCCGCTCGCGGTTTGTTAATGTGTTCAGCATCAATTGCAACAACACTTGAGTCAACAGGGCGACCATTTGGCAACTCCATCTCCTCGAGTTCCCTTGTTGTCTCGGCCATTGCTGCGGTAAGATCGACATCGCTCCAGATCGAACCGCTCCGCTTTTGAGAGCTGCGCTTCTGTTTGATCTCCACCGTGAAAGCTCGGGGCTGCCGCCTCATAGGTCGTTCCTTGTTGAACACGAATTATGCAGTAAGTCGCGGCAGACGACGAATGAAGGTCTGGCCGCCTCTTCTGTAGCCGAGCTATATGCATCCGAGCGCCCGAGCAAGCCCTGCTGGCGACGCACACTCCGGAACAGAGCGGTTCCTATGAGTACCTGGGAGCAAGTAGGCAATGCCATGTCGGACGAGGAGGTGGTGGATTCCCGCAGCATGCAAAAGCTATCTCCCGTGTTTTCAAGGGCAGAGCGACGAGGGCTGACATCGGAACTGAAAGGAGCTGCTCAAGAGCTGTGATCCAATCTGCGTTGGCAGTGCAGGACGGCATACCTGCGAAGGCCGCTGCCACCGACGCTAGCCTGCTGATTAAAACAGAGAACCGCCATCGGTTGCGCCGAGGAACGGACAACTGCCGGAATTGGGGCGCGGGGAGAGTGGAGGACATGAACCGCGTCGAGCTCGCAGGAGCGTCGTCCGGCAGCTGCGTGCATGACAGGCTTCAACGCGCCGCTCCTGTTCGGGACACCGCATAAAGCGAAAGAGCCATTTTGGTGGACCCGTTATGCTTCGTCCAGCAAACGATCGGCGCCTTGACGGACGCGAGGGGCGGAATGCATCCGAATGCAGCGTCCACAATTGACGGAGCTCCTTTGTAAGAGCTGCACGCTCAGCTTCATCTAACTTATTGAGTTGAAGAGATCCCCCAGCACGGCTTTGCCCTCGATCTGAATGAGCAGAGCGTACACTTCATTTGAAATACGCACACCGTCCCCAGCGCAGTGGACTGCGGCGTTTATGAAAGGAATGCCAGGGCTATAGTTCGCATCATTTCAGATGTTTTCCGGCAGGTAGATGTCAAACGGGAGAAATGTCTGCCCCGGGGCGTCCGCGGTGCTGGTCTTGATGGCGCGATCCATCAGCAACATCAGCTCCTGGCAAAGTCGGCGCAGCGGCGTCGCCACCGCCATCGTAATAATGTCGTCCGCGAGGGCCGCCCGCGACTCCGGCGTGATCTCATTCACGATCGCGACGAGATCCTGGCCTTTGCCCTCTTCCCGGAGCGCGGCGATAGCCCCCTCCATGCCACCGCCGGCCATGTAGAAGCCGACGAGCTCAGGTTCCCGGTGCACAAGATCCAGCAGCGCCTCGTAAGTGATCTGTCGCTTCTCAAGATTGACGAGCGTATCCAGCACCTCGAATGCCGGCTCATTCTCACGGAAGTAGGAGCGAAATCCGCTTTCCCGCAGCTCATGACCCTGGAAACGGTGGCTGCCGACGAACACGGCCACCTTGCCGGACCGTTTAGCGACCTTGGAGAACATCCAGGCTGCCGTCCGACCCACGCTGCGATTGTTGAGACCTATGTAACCCTCGCGCACGCCCGCGGCGAAGTCAGAAAGCAGCGAAAAGACCGGGATGCCTTTCGCCTTGAGCTCCTCGACTGCTGCCGTGATCTTCGGGTGGTCTGGCGCCACCATGGCGATGGCGTGGCATCGGCTACCCAGATCCTTAAGCAGTGCCGTCAGATCCCCCGGCAAATGTGACGGCGCGAATTCGATGAGCGGAATGCCGTGGAAGCAGTGGGCCGAACTGACAGACGCCTCGACCTCGCGCGCGAACTCCCGGTAGAAATGCTGGGACGGTTTTCTCAAGATGAAGCCCAGCCGGTAGCGCGGCAGGTCCTGTCGCATGCGCTGTTTGATAAGTCCCGCATTATGATAGCCGATCGCGTGGGCCGCGTGGTGAACGCGCCGCACGGTCTCCTCCCGCACCGGAAGGCGAGCGTTCAGGACCCGATCGACCGTTGCCACGCTCACCCCGGCTTCGCGGGCGAGATCGGCAATTGTAGGGCGCTTTGCCGTTGCTCCAATTTTGATCGGCTGGCTCTCCGTCATCAGGTGCATCCCGGCGATGAATTGCGGCGGCAACCTGAAGATTTCGGCATCCTCCCCGATCGACGGCCCATACAGTGAACAGCGCTCCATGCGCACCTGGGCGCTTCTCGGTCTACGGTCCGTTTTCTCAGGGCGTCCATGCTTCTTGTCCTCACCGCGTTTGGTGCTTCTGATCTGTGGCCCCGCGAAGCGCTGTGTAGACCAGCGAGCCGATTGTTGGTGCTGATGAGCCCGGCGAGTTGGTCGCGCTGCAGCAATCTTGCCGGGCGAGGGGCTCTTAATCTCTCGGCCAACCCCTGAAGGCGGAATTCATGCGCGTTTCGTCCAGTTCGCCTTCCCAGCGTGCGACAACTAGCGAGGCCACCGCGTTGCCGACCACATTCGTCAGCGCTCGGCATTCGGACATGAAGCGGTCCACGCCCAGGATCAGAGCCATCCCAGCAACGGGAACGCTTGGTATTACGGAAAGCGTAGCGGCCAAGGTGATGAAGCCGGCGCCTGTTATACCTGCGGCACCCTTCGAGGAAAGCATCGCGACGAGCAATAGCAGCATCTGGTCATAAACCGACAAGTGCGTGTTCGTCGCCTGCGCCAGGAAGAGGGCGGCGAGCGTCATGTAGATATTGGTGCCGTCCAGATTGAAGGAATATCCAGTGGGGATGACGAGACCCACGACGGAACGCTTGGCGCCGGCCTTCTCCATCTTCTCCATCAGCGAGGGCAGCGCGGCCTCCGAGGAGGACGTTGCCAGGACCAGCAGCAGCTCTTCCTTTATGTAGCGCACGAGAGCGAAAATCGAGAAGCCGTTATATCGGCAGACCGCGCCAAGAACCCCGAAGACGAAGAGGAAGGCGGTGAAATAGAACGTCGCGACCAGCACGGCGAGGTTGGCCACCGAACCGATGCCAAATTTGCCGATGGTGAAGGCCATGGCGCCGAAAGCGCCGACAGGCGCAGCCCGCATCAGGATGCCGACCAGCTTGAACACCGGCGCGAGAAGCGCCTGAAGCAACGAAAGCACAGGCTTGCCCTTCTCGCCGACCATTGCGAGAGCGACTCCGAACAGAACCGAGAAGAACAGGACCTGCAGGATGTCGCCGTCCGCGAAGGCACTAACGATCGTTGATGGAATAATGTTCATCAGGAAGCCGGTCACCGACTGGTCATGGACCTTGGCGGCATAGCCCTTCACGGCCTGGGCATCGAGCAAGGCCGGATCGATGTTCATTCCGGCACCTGGCTGAACGACGTTTGCGACAATGAGACCGACAATCAATGCGAGGCTCGAGAAGGTGAGGAAATAGATCATTGCCTTGCCGGCGACCCGGCCGACCTTCTTGAGGTCATTCATGCCGGCAATGCCGGTCGTCACGGTTAGAAAGATCACCGGCGCGATGATCATCTTGACGAGCTTGATGAAGGCATCGCCGAGCGGCTTTAGGCTCTCGCCGACGTCCGGGTAGACATACCCAACTGCGACACCCAGCGCGATGGCGGTAAGCACCTGAACATAGAGCTGCGCGTACAAGGCCTTGCGGGGCGTTGGACCCGCGCTTCGGATTGGTGAAACCAACAGCTTTTCTCTCCCTGACCGAATCGGGCTGGGCCTCCTCCCTTCCCGCGCTTCTCCCATCGCGGCGCTCCGGTCACGCGCTGCTGGCATGTCGCCGCAAGTCTTGTGCCAAGTTGAGGCGCGCCCAAATACGCGTATTCCTCCGCTCGGTGAGGCAGCCTCAGTAAGGGCTGGTTGTGCGGGTTTTCGCACTTTTGCCGTCATCTCGGGCGAAATCCCGCCCTTACGCCCAGCTTTGCACCCATGGCTGTAAGCTTGGTAGCCACAAGTCGGTATCCCGGGATCCGCGGTGCCCGTTCGCATCTTGGTCGCACTTGCGACCCTGCCGGGCGGCAGTGGAGGACTCCCTACACGACCGGTTTCTAACTGCTCTTCCGCTGCAGCCACGACCACCCGACGGGTCGTTTATACGACCGAATAGTTCGCCGGACCTGGCGCGCATCGATGCGAGTCACAAGATGCTTCATAGCGCCAACACCTTTGCCGCTCGACGACACTTCTAGCCGTACTGTGTGCCCAAGCCGTCTCAATGCCGACAGCATCCCGCAAGCTTCGACATCAGCAGGCTTCGCGCGCCGGGCATTGAAAGCCGGGGTAGCTTTGCTGTTCGACGTCCATCTGTCGGCAAGTCTCAGTTGATGGATTTCTATCATGTCCTCCTGCTTTCCTTTCATAAATGCAAGAAAAGCTCGGTTGACTAGCCATCCTCATTCCCGCTCTGTAGGGCAACGTGTGGTTGCGCTCCGGAGCCTGAGCCGCGCCTCCGTTCAGTAAGGATAGCCAAGCCATGCATCAAGCCTTGCCTCCGGCCTCTTTCGTGCTTGCCCCTGGTCAGGGCCTGACGGACGCCCAGAACCATGACCCAATCTTGATCCTATGCAAGGCAGTATGTCACCTGCGGAAATCTGGCGCACTGCCGCCGACACATCACGACTACCCGCATCAACGTCTCAAGCGTTCCGGCAAGCGGCTCCCAGGCGCGAGCAAGTTCGCCGATTATTTGGCGGCTCGTGTGGCGAAGACATTCTTGTTGCTGCCGGCCATCGGTGGCTTGGGTCCTGATGCCATCTGATGCGTCTGCGCCGGGGGACATCGCAGATCCAGGTGGCGCGGCGTTGCTGTCGCGGCCCAAGATCGAGGATGACATGTCAGATCAGAACAATGGTCGCCGAGCTGAAGACAGTGCTGAGGAGACTTCGTCAAGCTGCATATCACTCCAAGACTCCAAAAGGGACGACTGGGAACCCACCATTCTGCCGTCGCGCGCGAGCGCGCTTGCCGGCATCCACGAAATTTCGAAAGCACTCACCGCCTCCTCCGCGCTCGAGGTCAGGCTGGCCAAGGTCGTAGATCTGCTGCGATCGTTTCTTCAGATGCGGCACGGCTTCATCTCACTTGTCGACGCTGACGGCGAACTGGAAATCATCGCAGGCGCCGACCGGGCCGAGAGCTGCAGTGAGCGCTGCCGGACCTACCTGCCGCGGAATGCAATCGACCAGGTTTTGGCAACGGACAAGCCGCTGGCCACCGAGAACATCGCGGTTCATTCGGCTTTCACCGCCGTCGACAGGGACGTGCTCGGGGGTTGCGACGACATACCAGTATCCTTCATCGGCGTTCCCATTCGCGTCGATGCAAATGTCGTGGGCACGCTGACCATCGACCACGCACTGCGGCATGGTTCCAGAGTTTGGCTCGACTACGGCCTTTGTCTGCTCCCGCTAATCGCCAACTTGGTAGGGCAGACGGTGAAGTCGCATCGCTCTTTGGAGGGCGACCGCGAGCAACCGACGGCAAGGCAGGACTCCCTGCCAAAGCAGAAGCGCCTGGCCCCGCAGCGTAACACTCACGTGGAGGGGATGATTGGCAACAGTTTGGCCTTGCGCGGTTTGCTTGAGAAGGTCGCGCTCGTAGCCAAGGCCAAGATTGCGGTTCTGTTGCGAGGCGAATCCGGTACCGGCAAGGAGCTGGTCGCCAAGGCTATCCACGAATTGTCCCCGCGCGCCAAGCGGCCCTTCATCAAGCTCAATTGCGCGGCGCTGCCCGAGACTGTGCTGGAATCCGAATTGTTCGGCCATGAGAAGGGTGCATTCACGAGCGCGTTCAACTCGCGCAAGGGGCGCTTTGAGCTCGCCGACAAGGGGACATTGTTCCTAGACGAGATCGGCGAGATTTCGGCCTCGTTCCAGGCAAAGCTGTTGCGCGTGCTGCAGGAGCAGGAGTTTGAGCGCGTTGGGGGCAACCAGACCATTAAAGTCGACGTCCGCATCATCGCCGCCACGAACAAGAACCTGGAAGAGGCAGTTGCCAGAAACGAGTTCCGTGCCGACCTCTACTACCGCATCAGTGTTGTTCCGTTGCTGGTGCCGGCGCTACGCGAAAGGCGCAGCGATATTCCGCTCCTTGCCGCTGAGTTTCTCAAGAATTTCAACGATGAGAACGGCCTTATGCTGACGTTCGATCCGAGCGCAATCGAAGTGCTGATAAACTGCGACTTTCCCGGCAACATTCGCGAACTGGAAAATTGCGTGTATCGGACCGCGGTTCTGGCGGCGGGGCCATCAATCGGGAAAGAGGACTTTGCATGCTGCCAGGGCAAATGCTTCGCCGAGGCGCTGCATAATTGCAAACTTGGCAAAGTCGCGCTGCAACCTTCGCCCATCGGGGCGCTGCCACTGGATCGGGCCGCATCGCCGGCTGCGGGGGTTAGCTCTGCCGCCGTCGCAGCCCCATCAGACACCCTAGGGCAGCCGCCGCTGAACGCAGCTGGGGTCGTCCACTCCGCAAAAATGGCCGATGCCGAACGTGTCATCCAGGCGATGGAGAGATGTGGCTGGGTTCAGGCAAAGGCGGCACGCCTGCTCGGACTGACGCCGCGCCAGATTGGCTACGTGTTGAGGAAATACGGCATCGAGATCAAGCGTCTTTGAACAAATCACCGGAGCCGAGCATCTGGGACAATAAAGCATTCGTGCCTTGGCGCCTTGAGACGAGTGATGCGGTGCTCGTCCAATTCCGATCCGATCCCATAGGCCGCGCTGCCCCCACGGTAGTCCCCACGAGCGGTCCGACGGCGGCGCTTTCGGTGGTCCAGCCCATGTCTCAATCCCAACTCGTGCCCGACACACGGAACCAGAAACGGAGAAAAATTAATGTCTGATGCAAAACTTCAAGCTGTGCTTTCTTCCCTTTCGCAAGTCGCGAGACAGTTGGATGTTCTGCTGTGCGACAAACCGGCGTCGGATCCTTGTTGCGTCAAGCTAAACACGAACGAGAACCCGTTTCCGTTGCCGGAAGCCATAATGCAAAGTGCGATGGCTGCTCTCGGACAGCAATATCTATATCCAGAAGACGACAACGCCAGCTTGAGGCAAGCAGCGTCGGAAGCCTACGGCGTCTCGAAGGATCAGGTGATCGCCGGAAACGGATCGTCTGAACTGCTCGGGCTTATCTACAGAGCTTTCCTGGTTCCAGGAGACAGGATGGCGATGTTATCGCCGGGCGAGTGACGGTGGCCCTGTCGAAACTCGGATTTTCCGTAATACCTTCTCACGCAAATTTCCTGCTAGCGCGTGTGCCAGCGGGGCAGGAAGGCTCATGGTGGCAAGCAGCCTTGGAAAGGCAAAAGATACTCGTTGCCTTCTTTGAGGATGCAGGGCTGGAAAATTACATCCGCGTCAGCATCGGTACAAAAGCCGAGATGGATGAATTTCTCGAGGTCGCCACAGAGATAGCTGCAACGGCGAAGGAAACGATCCCGTTGTGCCGGCCCTCGGCGGCCGCTGCTTCTGCCTTAGCCAGTCGGTAGTTCTCCGGCGATTTCAGCGCACCATTAATTTGAACTTGCTTGCACCATAGCGAGCCACGAACTGTTGCTAAGAGTTGGAGAAAATTCGTGAAGAATGCCTTCCCCGGCGGCCTAACCTTCGGCATATTCGACCATCTCAACGAGGACGGCTGCGAGATTGCGCGGCAATACGCCGATCGCCTGAGTTTGGCAGAGGCGTGCGACGAGCTTGGCTTCTACGCATATCATCTGGCAGAGCACCACTGCACTCCGCACGGGATGGGGCCATCGCCGAATCTGTTCTTATCCAGCGTCGTCCAACGCACCCGGCACCTTCGCGTCGGCCCGATGGTAATGCTCCTTGCCCTTTATCATCCGCTGCGTGCCTTCGAGGAGATCTGCATGCTCAATCAATTGAGCGGTGGCAGGGTCGAACTGGGTATAGGGCGCGGCTCTCTCCCGGTCGAACTGGGTTACTTCGGGATTGCTGCGGAGGCGGCGCTAGGTCACTATGCGGAAGCCAGCGAAATCCTCATCAAGGCGATGAAGGGCGACACGCTGTCCTATCGTGGCCGCCATTTTGAGTTGAATGACGTCCCTTTGACGCTGAGATCGCATCAGCGCCCCCATCCACCGACATGGATCGCCACCAATAGACCGGAGTCCGCCACCTGGGCCGCTGTCAGTGGCGCCAACATCGCGTGCTTGGGGCCGGCCTCTTCGGTTCGCAGAATTACGGATGCCTTCCGAGCCTGCCTGGAGCGCAGTGCCGACGCGGACGAGCGACATCCATTTCTTGGGATGCTCCGAATGGTCGTGATCGCGCGATCGGAAACGGATGCACATGCGCTCGCGGCACCCGCTTACGAACGATGGCTCAAGAGCTTCAGGTTCCTCTACGACCTTAATGCGTTCCAGACGCCCCCAAATCTGCCGCTGAGCTTGGATGCAGCAATCGAGAGCGAGTTGTGCGTGGTGGGGACGGCATCTTCCGCGCGACAAGCTCTTCTTGATCAGCTCGAAGAGGCCGGTGCTAATTATCTACTTTGCCAACTTGCATTTGGGAATCTGCCCTTAGACGCTTCGCTATACACCGCCAGGGCGATCCAATCTGAAATCATGGCTCAAGTTACCTGACGGAAATGCGCGTTCCGCGTTCGGAGTCGAATTTCTCGGCGCACCGGTCCCGCGCATGATGCCGACATAGTGCTTGGTGTGTGGGAGGGCGGGCACGCTTGTGGAGGCCGTGGACAGTTGGAGCGACCGGCCCGCCGATTAAGAAATCGCCCCGATTGGAACCGCTGGAAAGCGAATTCCTGCTGCGATCGGGTGAGTTCCTGGGTGTTTTCCGCACGTCGATTCTAACGACCGCGACCAGATATGCATCGATCTTATCAGCGAAGAGGCCTTGAAGACCTCAGCAATCGAAGGCGAGTACCTCAACCGCGAGAGTCTCGCGATCAGAAACTCCACTACAGGTGAACAGCTATGGGAATTTGCATCTCCAAATCCTCCGGATCGACTCGACATGCCACAGACACGGAAGAGTCGCCGCGAGAATCAACGGCGTCGGGGATTGAGGGCAGCATATCAGCGCTGAGAGTCTCCCTGGGAACGCCTGCCGACAGGTTGCGACGGGGCGGAGATGCTCCTCTGGAGCCACATCAGATCCAGCAGGCCGCCTACCATATGGGAGCATGTGTCGTCGGTGACGACGTCACGAGCCCGACAAGACTCGCGACAGCGGGGCAAACAGTTCACGACGTTCGCCTGCTGCTCAAGCATGGCCGGGGAAACGTTAAGGTGGACGACATTCCCTCTCACGGCCACAACGGCATCGGATCGTCGGTTGCAATGATGGGAGCAGACCACAACATTAAGGTTGCCGTGGCCGTAGTCATGGGAGCCGCGTGCTGCAATCAGACCGCTCCCCTTTCCGCTATCGTCCACGCCCCACACATGGCGGCCGACGAGCGGAGTATTACCTCTAGTGCTTCCGTGTCAATGAAGGAGATAACCGACGAAGGTGATGAGATCCCAGTTAAGACGGGCCACATTTGGAACGAACTGCGGCGCGGAAGCCGCGACCCGAGGTCGACCGTTGTCATGGATGCCTGGGCCAACGGTCCCGCTGTTCGGTTGAAAGACAGCGCATGGAGCGGAGTGCCGGCCAGGGAAGGTCATTGGTCGATGGACAAAAGCACCGCCGAATTCCTGAAAAACCGTGTTGAGGGGTTGATTCCGTTCGTGCACCCGGACACAAATGAACAAACTGCCAACGATTTGCGCCGGAAGCAAAACGCACCCGTGTCGTGGGAGAAATATGCAGAAGTACAGGTGATCTCACCCGAGTTCGCCGAAAGTGTACGCAACGCATTGTCCCGTATTCCTGAAGACCAACAAAGGGAAATCGCATCACGGATGATTCAGGAAGCCTACGGAATGGATCCTTCCTTGTGCACGCACCAAGACGCAGTGGAATCAGTTCTGGTGGCCGCCAACCAACTGGACTCGCTGCCCCGGCCTCCTGTCGAGCCGCCGGAATTGGCGGCGTATCACCAGTTCGACGCAAATCAAGAGGCCCAAGCTCAAGCAGTTCCCGGCATGCAAGATATCTTGCCGCACATGCCTCCGCCGCAGCATGCAGCAGAGGAACGGAATACGAATCTGGACGGCCACATAGCAGGTCTTGAGGCTGAAGTCCGTGCGACAGGTACGCAAATCTCCTATGAACAGCTGCGGCGGGGTGGTCTAGTCGGACAGGCCATAGACCGCGACTTCAGTCACGCCCGAGACGACCTGATGGCTGCCTCGAGAAGCAGAGATCGCTCCGGCCGTTGAGGTCTGGGCCATGGTAAGCCAGCATATTCGATCTTTTCGTGACACACGAGATCGGCCACGAGCTGAAAGCGATGTCGTAATGGCTGGATGAACATCGTGATCTGCTCGGATTGGTGGCCCGACACCTGGGTCGAGACGACGTCAAGGCCACCCGGGGACGGCAAGGTCTGCCCGCCGAAGCCGTCTTGCGTTGCGCGTTGCTCAAGCAGTACCGCCAGCTGAGCTGCCAGGAGCTGGCGTTCCATCTCAAGGACTCCGCGTCGTTCGAGCCTTTGCCTGCCTGCCGCGGTCATGGAGCCCGCAGAAGTCGGTGCTGCAAAAGACGATCAGCGCGATCCGGTCCGAAAGCTGGGAAGCGATCAATCGCGTGCTGATGACCAATGCCCGGCGGGCAAAGCCGGAAGACGGCGCTGTCGTGCGGCTGGACAGCACCGTGACTTCAGCACTCACGCACGAACCGAGCGACAGCAGCCTGCTGTGGGACGCAGTCCGGGTCATGGCGCGCCTGTTGAAGGACGCTCATACCTTGATCGGCAGCGCAGGTTTGGCATGGCGCGATCATTGCCGCGCGGCCAAGAAGCGTGCCCGCAAGATCCAGTTCACACGTGGTCGACCCAACCGCGTCGAACTCTACCGTGAGCTGATCGGGATCATCCGCGCCACACTGGCCTATCTGCAGCAGGCAGCGGCGCGGGTTGGCGGTGGCGACCACTCCGTTCGTCGAACTTTGGCAAGCTCAGGTTTGCCACTATCGGCCGCTGATCGAACGCATCATCACACAGAGCGAAAGGCGAGTGTTGGGCGGGAAACCGCGGGCGTCCTGTTGTA
This sequence comes from Mesorhizobium sp. WSM4808, assembly GCF_055811675.1. Lineage (NCBI taxonomy): Bacteria > Pseudomonadati > Pseudomonadota > Alphaproteobacteria > Hyphomicrobiales > Phyllobacteriaceae > Mesorhizobium > Mesorhizobium sp. WSM4808. The sequence continues at coordinate 61,146 of NZ_JBVVQX010000019.1, read as the reverse complement.
GTTGTGCCTGGATCGGTGATGGCCAATCATTCTTCACGATTGCTGCGTGTCACTCGAGATGTTTCCCGTCGGCTGGAGCCACATGCGGAGGGACGAGCGCGCGGGCTAGACGATCAGATACGGCTCGCAAGGAGCATCAGGTACGAGAGGCGGCTTGTCCGTTCGGATCGGCTCCCTCTTCGGGAATATCGTCAAATGACGAGTAGTTCAGATTATAGAGTTTGGAATAGAGCCCGCCCATAGCCATCAGTTTTTCATGGTTGCCGGTCTCAATAACCCGGCCGTTCTGAAGCACGATGATACGATCGGCACCTCGGATTGTGGCGAGACGGTGAGCGATGACAAGCGCAGTCCGGCCTTCAAGGAGCTTTCTGAGGGCCTTCTGGATCAGCATTTCCGTGTAGCTGTCGATGCTGGCGGTGGCCTCGTCAAGAACGAGGATCTTGGCGTCGGCGACGAGAGCGCGGGCGAAACTGACAAGCTGGCGCTGGCCGAGAGAAAGATTGCCGCCGCGTTCGACGAGTTGAGTTTCATACCTGTCGGGAAGGCTCATGATGAAAGCGTGGGCTCCGACCACCTTGGCGGCCTCGATCACTTTGTCCCGCGTGGCTTCCGTCTTGTGGTAGCGGATGTTCTCGAAGATCGTGCCGGTGAACAGAAACGGCTCCTGCAGCACCATGGCGATCTGGTTGCCTAGCGATTCCTGTGCGAGATCGCGCACATCATGTCCACCGACCGTCACTTGGCCTTGCTGAGCATCATAGAAGCGGTGAACGAGGGCCATCGCGCTCGATTTGCCAGAGCCGGTCGGCCCGACTAATGCGACCGTCTCGCCGGGATTGACCCGGAAGGAGACGTTTTTCAGCACCGGATGGTTGGGCTCGTAGCCGAACGTGACGTTCCTGAACTCGACCGAGCAGTCAGTTTCCGGCGAAAGGACCCTCGCATCCCGTTTGTCCTGGACTTCCACCTTGACGTCGAGCACATCGATCAGGCGCTTGCCGGAGGCCATCGCGCGCTGCATGACTGAATACTGCAGGGTAAGGGAGCGAATTGGATCAAAGAAGCGTTGAATATAGAATATGTAGGCCACCAATACGCCTACACCGATGCGGCCATTCATAATCATGGAGCCGCCGACCACAATGACGACGGCCATGGCGAGACCGGTGAGGCCATCGACGATCGGGACCATGACCTGTGCATACCTGGCAGCAGTCAGGTGAGTCCGGAGGTCGGCATGTGCCTTATCGTCATACAATACGAAGTTTACGCACTGGCGGTCCATGGACTGGACGGTGCGCACGCCCTGAATCGCTTCGGCCAATGCGCCGTTGACGACTGAATTGGTCTCTTGCGCAGCCATGAAGGCCTCGCGAGCACGCGGCAGCCACACGATGCGAATAATTAACAGGGCCGGTAAGACCGAGAGCGTCAGAAAGCCGAGGCTGAAGTTGACCGACAGCATTACAAAAATGATGCCGAGGAGAAGCGCAATGTCGCCCGCGGAGTAGATCGAGTTTTCGAGAAATTCGTGGATAGAGTTGACGTCGCCCTGAAGGCGAGACATCAGGCGTCCTACCTCGGTCTTGTCCATGAAGGAGAGCGATACCTTCTGCAGATGGGCAAACATGGCGCGGCGAATGTCGAAAAGGACGCTCTCGGCCATTTTCCCTACCACGGTTTCCTGCGCGTAAGCGGCCCCGAAATTAACCAGAATGGCAAGCGCAAACGCGACGGCGGCCTTAAGCAGGGCGGAGGCATCAGCGCCCGCGGGAGTTATGGCGTGGTCGATGGCGTAGCGGATGATCAGCGGGATAAGAAGCTGCGTGCCAGTGAAAATCAACAATGTGGCAAGCGAGACGACCGCCATGGCTCGGTAGGGATGAACGAAGGCCCATATGCGGCGAATGATGTTCTTGTCAAAAGCTCGGCCAAAGATCTCCTCCTCGATGCGATGGGACCCGACGACCGCGCGCGGAGGACGTCTACCGCTATCATTCGGTTCGACTTCGAGTTCGTTGGCGTGCCGCTTGGGCATCAGGGCGCGCCTCCAAACGTGGTCGCGATGTCATCTCCAGGGCGCAACTGAAGATCATAAAGGGCCTTATAGCGTCCTCGCTTGGCCAAAAGCTCTTGATGGGTGCCGCGTTCCACGATCTCGCCGTTGTCGACAAACAGGATCCGGTCGGCGTGCTTGAGGGAACTCAGCCGGTGCGCGATGATGATCGTCACCCTATCTTTGGCGAAACGCCCTATCGCCGCGCTGATGCGCTGCTCTGTGGCGGCGTCGATCGCGGCCGTTGAGTCGTCGAAAACGACGATTGATGGGCGCAACATCATCGTGCGAGCTATGGTGAGACGCTGACGCTGGCCACCGGAGAGAGATCCACCACGTTCGCCGACGACCGTCTTGTAGCCCGCGGGCAGGCCAAGGATGTAATTGTGCAACTGGGCGGATTCGCTAGCGCGTTCAATCCGCTGTTCCTTCGCCCAGGGGTCGCCATAAGCGATGTTGTTCTCGATCGTGGTGGTGAACAGGTATGCATCCTGCTGTACGATGGCGACCGCCTTGCGAAGCGTAGCCAGGGTCACCCTGCGGATATCCTGCCCGTCAAGCATGATGGTGCCGCCAGTCACGTCATAAAAGCGAGGAATTAAGTGAGCGATGGTCGATTTTCCCGAACCCGGCGGACCCACGATCGCGATCGTCTCGCCCCTATGGGCGCTAAACGTGATGTTCTTCAGAATAACGCGGTTTCCGGCGCCGGGATATGCAAACGAGACATTGTCGAAGCGCAGGGTGCCTTCGCTGATCTCGAGCTGTCTTGCACCGGAAGCATCACTGATCGTGATGTCCTGGTCGAGCAGACCGAATACACGCGAACCGCAAGTGTAAGCGCGGGCGAAGCCGTTCACCATCAGCCCGATCTGGCGGACGGGCATTTGCAGTATGGTCATGAACGTCAGAAACATCGTCAGCGTTCCAACGCTGATCTGGCCGGCGATGACCTTGTTGCAACCGATCCAAAGAACCAACCCCATGGCGAAAAAGAAGGCGAGGGTCATTGCCGAGGTATTGGTCACATAAACGTTAACCTGCTTGTGGGCGAGTTTGAGCGCATTTTTCGAGGCGCGGTCGAACTTTACCATTTCATAGGCTTGTGCCGAAAACGCCCGGACAACGCGGATGCCCGCGAGGTTTTCCTCCATAACGCGGCCTAAGACGGAAAGCCGCTCCTGCAGCTCGAGCCAGATAGCGCGTAGCTTAAGCTGTGTGACCGACGACCGCCAGGCCACGAAAGGCATGAAGCTCAGCGCGATGAGACCGAGCACCGGGTCGGTAGAGATCATCATGCCCGCGCCGATCCCAATCAGCATGATTAGCATAAGCAACCGAACCAGAGCGGTGGAAAAATACATCCGCACGCCGTCGAGATCGAGGATGCCGAGGGTGATCAGGTCGGCTGAATGCACCCGGTCGTGAAAGGAAAAGCTCAGGCGCTGGACCTTCTCATAACAAGCCAGTCGCAGTTCGTACGCGGCGTGGTGCCCGACGGCTTCGGAAAAATAGTTTTGCGCCATCGTGAAGAGGCCGCGCAGCAAACTCGCTGCGAGCAGCAGGAGAGCCAGAGTCCAGAGCGTTTGTTCTGCGGCCTCCCCCGTGAGATCACTCCCGATTGCCACCTGGGTCTGGTCGACAGCCCAGCCGAGAAGCCACGGAATTAGCAACTGCAGGATCACGGCTATGATCGTCGAACCGATAGCTAGCGCGACCTGCCACGGGTGCCTCAAATTGATGCGCGTAATGCGCAGTAGTATGTTCAAGCCCCCGCCCCACGCGGCCGCTTTCACATGCGCGGAAGATTTGAGAAGGGTCGCGCCAACAGCATCACTGCCCACAGAATGTCCCCGACTGAATTTTGTGCCTTCGGAAGCGAGCCGGTCGACTCACACCAAAGATTGCCTCCAAGGTGATCCTGGCCACCATCGGCTCAAGACGCTGAGCCGGCGAGTTGCGCCACGGCTTCGCTCGCTGGCATGTCGATCACCGTGATTCCGCTTGCCGCAAGGAAACGGGCCTCGTTTCTGGTCAGCGTTTCACCATCCATGATCGCGTAACGGGGGCCTTCCGAGCGCTTCATGATCTGCCTGGCGTAGATGCGCAGCATCTGATCATTGAAGCGGCAGCCGACGAAGAAAAACCCTCGGTGGACGCGTCGTTCCTTGACCACGTCAGGAATGGGCGTCTGGATATCGATTTCAGTCAGGGCTTCGACATAATCAGAGTCGGCGATGAGGAAATTCCCGGCCGGCCTGATACTGCCGTGAGGCGCATAGAGAACCGTCTCTGTCGCTGCTCCGGCCTCGAGCTCCTTTCCGAACAAATCGTAGGTTCTGGTCCAGATGTCGCGAATTTCGTTCGCCCGCGTGACGCCTTGTATCTCGGCAACGTCGGTTCGCCCGGTCTCAGCCAGCGCCGCCCTCATGGCGCCTTCGTACCAGCTGTCGATGATGAGGGAGAGCGGGAGCTTTGCGAGCCATGTGTGCAGGAGCGTCGGCGCCGTCGGCCCGGCGAATATATCTGTCATCCAGGCTTGAAGTGTGCGGCGATGCCGGCGCTGCTCGATGAATTGCGCGACTGACCACATGTTGGTGCGGATCTTCGAGGGGGCTGGCGCCCGCGTGTTGAGCGCGGCGGCGACGGCCTCCGGGGTACACGGTACAGCCGACTCCGCTGAGCTTAGCTGCAGCAGACCCGGACCGAGATATGGGATCACCTGATCCGAGACGAGCGCTTGTCTGGCCAGCTCAAGCAGCTTTCGGGCGAAACTGTCCCGCACGACGACGAGGTGGCCCGAAGTCGGGATCGTGTTCATGCTCTTTTCCTCTTGACGCCTCTCATTGAAGGGGCAGCATCAGTCCTCGCCGGGAAGCTTCCTTGCCTCGACGGTGATTGGCAGGCGCGTATGCGGCGGAAGATCGGGTAGGAGGAGCCGCCACCCGTTCCTGAGCGTTACGACCCCGCCCCAGAGGTCTTGGTTCTCGAACTTGATGATCGGCTCTTCGAGATCCTTTTTGGGGACATACGCCGACAATCCCGAATCGGTCCTGCGGATCATTACTTTCATCCGGCCGTTCCTTGTTTGGCGTTTTCTTCGGGTTTGTCCAGGCTCATCAATTCACGCGCTCGCATGCCCACGACCGTCCCACGGTCGATCCATTCGACCGCGTAGATGAAGAACTGCTGGAGAAAAGTGCCAATGTCGCGCACATAACCCTCTTCACCCTTGCGCACCAAATTTTCGCCGATCTCCCTGCCAGGATAGGTGCCGTCATTCCTAACGTGACGAGTCGCACGAACCCGCTCTCCCGGCTGAAATTGGGGAGGTCTGCGGATTTCCACCTCCTGTTCGCGTGCGAGCCACATGGCGGATCCTTGGTTCTCTAGGGCTACTGTCATTGATGAGGCGCGCAGGCATTCCCGGGGGCAGGCACTTGTGTGGGTAACCGTGGACTCAGGCAGGAACGCAGGTCTTCGGCACAGGACACACCGAAGCACATTGCTGCGTTTCGAAAGCTCCCTCGCATTCGGTGCACTTCTGCAGCTCGACCACGTAGCTCTCGCCTTTGAACTTGATAGCGCCCGACGGGCATTCGAATTCGCAAGCGCCGCATTGTGTGCATTGGGATGCGATGATCTTGAAAGCCATTTTGACTCCTGATTCGAGTAGATGAGGTGGGTTCAGGCCGTCGCCGCGCGTGCCTGGACGCCGAACTCGGCGGCGTAAACCGCGCCGATTGCCGTTTCGATGTAGTCATGGCCGTAAGCGTCGGTTGCTCGGATACCGGCGGCCGCGAGCTGATCCTTGGGGCAGTCCCCGATTTTGACGCAAAGCACGACGTCCACCCCTTCCAGCGCAGCGATGACCCCGTCGAGAGTGGCCTTCTCGCCCCAACCCCCGAGGCAATACTGCTCAACCTTGCGGTGCCCGACAAAGTTGATCCCGCGCGTCGAGGCTTCATACATCTGGAATTCCTTGGCATGGCCGAAGTGTTCGTTGACGCGGCCGCCGCCTTTGGTCGCCACCCCGATGAGAAGGGACTTCCCGGACATCGATGTCTTCACCACTCCGAGCGCTTCGGTTCTGGCCGCCAAGTGATCACGGCGCTCGCCCGCGACCAGCTCCCGGTAGGCTCCGCGTTTGCCGGCATCGTAGGTGAGCTCACCGGGGATGTGGGACATCGTGAATTCCTGGCCACGATCTTCACCCAGCAGGCCGACGGCATCTGCCCGGCACTGCCGGCAGTGCCGCATCAACTTGGCGCCGCCTTCGAGACGATCCTGAAGAGCCTTCATCTCTATTGCATTTGGGCCACGCTGTCCGGTCAACCCGTAGTGGGTGCCGTGCGCCGGGTTCGAGATCAGAGGCATGACGTTATGGAGGAACGCGCCGCGCTGCTTGACCCACTTATTCACCTCAATCAGGTGCTGGTCATTCACTCCAGGGACCATCACCGAATTTATTTTGGTGAGGATGCCGCGTGCGCTGAGCATCTCCAACCCCAGCATCTGCCGCTCGTGCAGGATTCTGGCGCCTTCGACGCCGCAATAGCGGCGGTGACCGTAAAAGATCCAGGGATAGATTTTTGCACCGATTTCCGGATCGACCATGTTGATTGTGATCGTCACGTGATCGACATTCATGTCGGCAAGCTGGTCGACATGGTCCGGCAGCGCGAGCCCGTTCGTGGAGACGCAAAGCCTGAGGTCGGGGATTTCCCTGACGACGCGTTCGAACGTGGCCTTCGTCTTCTCCCAGTCGTAGCAGGCATCACCCGGTCCGGCGATGCCAAGCACCGAAAGCTGCGGCACTTCATTGGCGACCGCGATCACTTTGCGTACTGCCTGATCGGGCGTCAGCCTTTCCGAGACAACCCCGGGCCGGCTTTCGTTGGCGCAGTCATATTTGCGATTGCAGTAGTTGCACTGGACATTGCAGGCCGGGGCGACGGCGACGTGCATGCGCGCGAAATAGTGGTGCGCCTCTTCTGAAAAGCACGGGTGGTCCTTGATCTTGTCCCAGATGGTCGGATCCACATCGTCCGGCCCTGTCGACGCTCCGCAGGAGGAAGATGTGCAACCACCCGACTGGGCACTCACCAGCAACCGGTCGGAGACCCTCGCCCCGGTCAGGCTCTCAACTGAAATCGCCGGTGCGGCCATTGAGCGGCTCCATTACGGGTTAACGTCGCCGTTCGAAGCGCAAGAGCAATGCCAACTCAAAACGTGGCGCTAGCTCACGAATTGGGTTTCCGCGTCTGAGATCGTGGAGTTGCTCCGACATAGCTTTGTCGGACTTCTAACAGGGGCACGCTTAGAAGGAGGGGAAGACGACTGTGGCCGGACAATCAGTTCAAGAAAGACAACATGCTCGTCGGAAGACCGGTCGGAGTTGCGCCGAGGGCGATCACGCGCGCCGACCGCTCAGCCGGCTCTCGGCCACGCGCATTCGTCCGTGGTGAAGTTGCCACTGCTCGACTGAGTCTGCAGGGTTCCGATCCAGGAGGGTGGGGCTCTCCTTTCTGCGATCGGCAAGACGACGGAAAGGGCAGGGGATAAAGGGGGCGTGACCGCATCACACGCTCGCGCTACTTTGGCCTGGGCTCCGACACAGTTCGCGTAGCTGGCGCAGTGTTCTCGTTCTCCACGTCATTAGGATGCTAAAATTTCTTCACCTCGATACCGTGTCGGCGCAAAGCGTACCCGACCTGTCGCGGCGTGACGCCGAGGACACGAGCGGCCTTGGCCTGAACCCAGCCCACCTTCTCCATCGCATCGATCAGCCGGTCGCGTTCCGTCAGGCGCGGGCCTATTGCGGGGAGAGCGGGATCCTCCTTTGCAGGGTCGGCAGTATGGGGTCGCACGTTGTCCTGCGGGGCGCCGAAACGCCCGCCCGGCATCGGCAATCCGGCGGGCATCATATTGCTTCGAAAGCGCTGGTTGCCGGTATTGCCGCTGTGCGAATGATCAGCTCTTTTCCAAAGGAGCCAGGACAGGCATTGGTTATTGTTGCAGGCAAAGTCCGATGGAGCGATTGTCCTTGAACGCGCTAGCGTAGCCGTCCTTTGTATGCAGTTCTCCAATTCGCGGACGTTACCGGGGAAGTAGCATTGCGAGATAAACTCGAGCGCCGGCGGCGCGAAGGCGAGTTCGAGATGGTTCTCCTTGTTGAATCGCTCGAGGAAGGCGTTCGCAAGCCGAGGAATATCCCCCGGCCGCTCTCTGAGCGGAGGCAGGATGATTGGCACCACATTGATGCGGTAATAAAGGTCGGCCCTGAAATCCCCGTTTACGACAGCCGATTCGAGATCCCTGTTGGTGGCGCATATAAGTCGCACGTCGACCTGCAGCGTCTTGCTACCACCGACACGCTCCAGTTCGCCTTCCTGCAAGACGCGTAACAGCTTGGCTTGGAAGGCAGGCGAAATCTCGCCGATTTCGTCGAGGAGCAGCGTTCCCCCATTTGCCAGCTCAAAACGGCCGGCGCGCTGGGAAATTGCCCCTGTGAAGGCACCTTTTTCATGTCCGAATAGCTCCGACTCCAGAACGCTTTCGGACAGTGCGGCGCAGTTCAACTTGACGAAAGACTTCGCTCGCCGGCGCGAGAGCCTGTGTATGGCTTGCGCGAAAAACTCCTTGCCGGTGCCGCTCTCGCCCCTCAGAAGCACGGTGGAATTCGTCCTTGCTACAATGGAGACTGTTTCGAGCACCTGCTTGAGTGCGGGGCTTTCCCCGATGATCCCATCAATTCTGACAGGCGCACGCGGGACCGCGTCGGTCCGGGCCTCATCGGACGAAGTCTCCGCTCCCCAGAGCTCATCGACGCGCCGCTCACGATCGCTGGTCAAGCCGCGATGGAGGCGAACGGTGCGGCCGACGAGGTCGGCCACCATCGTCAGGAAGCAGATGTCCTCATCGTAGCGGGACCCGCAGGCGTTGTCTCTTACGATCGACAACGTCCCAAGGATCCTGTCCTCGGCCTTAACCGGGACGCCGATAAAGGCCATCGGGAGAAAATTGACGCCAGGACGTGTCTGAAGGTCGCTCTGAAAAAACTCGGACGTGCTGAGGTCCGCGATGACGAGCCGCGTGCCGGTAGCGACAATTTGATTTATTGCGGCCTTTGGTATGACGGGACGCGTGCCTGATGGGGCGCCGCTGCCAGCACTCGCGGCGATCTCCGGCTCACCTTCTGACTCAAGGACAAAGATGGCTCCATGACGCATTGGCACAAATGACGGGAGTGTGTTCACGACGTCGGTGAGCGTAACCTCCAGCCGGGTGGGAGCCATCAGCGCCTTCGAGAGCTCGTAGAGTCCCCTGAGCCAGTCATCTGCTTCGAACATCCCCTCACTGGCGGGTTTGCGGAAGGTGTCTCGACGTCCTGCTTCGTTGACCCGATCCGGGGATATGTGAGCCATGGAAAGACCTCAGCGGTTGTGGTCAGGGGTGCTCCTCCCAAGCACCATCAGTTCAGGACGTTTCACCCCTCCGCACTTGGGGCGCGATGGTGCCGACAAGATTGCGCTTCGTCGAATTTCGGGGTGCACAGCTGCACACCCACTGAAACGGGTGCCAAGGCCGATCATCCGAACTTGAAGAGGACGCCGAAGCCACCACGCGGATAGTTCCATTCGATCTCGCCGCTGGCCTCGCACAAAACGCGGCAGGTGCCGCACTCCATGCAGCCATCGGCGGTTATTTCAACCTGACCTTTGTCGTTCAGCTCATAGCATTTCGCGGGACAGACGTGGGTCAGCGCGAGCAGACTTGCGCTCGGTTGCTCGTGCGGTCGCACCTTTATATGCGGACGGCCGGGGTCCACCAAATAACGGTTCTGGTAAAGCTTGTCTTCGACACGTGATTTCGTCACCGGGTTCGCCATGTCGTCAGTGCCCTCACCGCCACGCCAACGCCAAGCGAACCGCGTCGCTGATCAGCCCGCAGCGCGAGCGCGCCTTGATGAAGGCGGCCGTCGTCGCCTTTTCCTTCTCGATCTTTGGCGTGCCGTCGACACGCATGAAATTCTGCGCGGCTTGCGACATCAACCAAGGGTAGGTCGTGAAGAAATTGGAGGCGTTTGTGTGCAGTAAAGCGGGCATGTCTTTGTATTTCCGCAGGTCTTTGATCACGAAGGATTTGTCCAGTATTGCCTTGTATAGGGCCAGGTTTCGCTTGGTCATAGGATCGTTGCGTCTCTTGACCTGGATGATAGCCTCCGCCGCCATGCGGCCCGAGGTCATGGCAAGATTAGAGCCCTCGCGGTGAACGGCGTTGTTCAATTGCGCGGCATCGCCGACAACCACCCAACCGTCGCCAAAGAGCTGCGGAATTGCTTTGTAGCCACCTTCGGGAATGAGATGCGCGGCATATTCTTTCACCTCCGAACCGGCAATCAGCGGCCGGACCGAAGGATGGTTTTTGAATGCGTCGAGAAGGGCGTACGGGCTCTCCATCTTGGCGGCGAAATCCGAGACGAGGCAGCCGATGCCCAGTGAGATCGATTCCTTGTTGGTGTAGAGGAACCCGAGCCCGGCCATGCCGCGGGAGATCGTGCCGACTGCTTCAATCACACAGCCTTCACCCCCTTTCACGCCGAACCGCTGCTCAATGACCTCTTCGGGCAGGAAATGCATTTCCTTGACTGCGAGCGCAACGGATTGCGGCTTCAGCATCTTGCGCAGGCCGCCCCGTGTGCCAAGCAGTCCGCAGACACCCTCTGCAAGAACAACCACGTCCGCGTAGATCACTCCGCCAGCCCGATCCGTGCGGACGCCGATCACCTTGCCCTTGGTATCGCGGACGAGGTCCGTCACCGTGGTCTCGCACAAAACGGTCGCACCGGCCTCCCGCACCCTGCGCGAAAACCATTTATCGAACTGGGCACGGATGATCGTATAGCGATTGGGCTTTACCTCGTTGAAGTCGTCGGACCGATAGTGAATTCCGGTGTGGGAGGTGTCGTCCATAACCCATAACCGCTGTTCAACCAGATGCCGCTCGAGAGGTGCATCATCGCGGAAATCCGGAATGATCTTCTCCAACATGTTCGCATACATGATGGCACCCTGGACATTCTTAGAACCCGGATATTCACCTCGCTCCAACTGGAGCACATTCAAGCCATCGCTTGCCAAAGTGTAGGCAGCTGCGTTCCCGGCCATTCCGGCGCCGATGACAATGGCGTCGAACTCTTCCTTGATCATCTGCATCTGCCTTAGCTCGCAAGCTTGTCGCGACTGTGTGGTGACAGCCGCCGGGTGAAGGCCTCGATCAAAGCCGGCAAGAAGCGCACCGCATCGGTGACGATCCCGAGGTGAGCGAAATCGAAAATCGGCGCATTCGGGTCGGTGTTGATGGCCACGATGAGATCGGCTCCCTCAACTCCAACGCGGTGCTGGATGGCGCCGGAAATGCCGGCCGCTATGTAAAGCTTTGGCCGGATTGTCTTGCCTGTTTGGCCGATCTGCCGATCGGCCGACATCCAGCCCTTTTGAACCAGGGGCCGCGAACAGCCGAATTCGGCGCCTATCACGCGCGCGAGACTCTTTATAAGCTGCATGTTCTCCGCTCCGCCGAGACCAAGCCCTCCCGCAACGACCACGTCCGCATAGGCGAGATTGGCGATGCCCGACTGGCTATCCGGAAGGAATCCCAGCACCTTGGTGACGATGTCGTCCTCGGCGAGCGACAGCTTGTGCGGGATGACACGCCCGATCGCTCTGTCGGTCTGCTGCGGCATTGGCATGACCCTCGGTCGCACCGTCGCCATCTGCGGCCTGTAGTTGAGCGTGTAGATCGTGCATAGCAAGGAACCGCCAAAAGTCGGGCGGGTCGCGGCGAGCGAACCGTCAGCATCCACGTCGAGTTCGGTGCAGTCGGCGGTTAGCCCTGTCAGCAAGGTGGTTGCGACGGACCCGGCGAGATCCCTGCCGAGCGTGGTTGCGCCCAGAAGCAGGATCTCGGGTTTGTAAGTATCAACCAGATCCGTCATCGCCTTGGTGAAAGGCTCATTGCGATAGTCGGCGAGCAGCGGCGCCTCAACGAGGTAGACGAGATCGGCGCCATAGGCGAAGGCCTCGGCGACTGCGTTCTGGGTGGCATCTCCCGGGGGTCCGAGCACAGCACCCGCGAGCTGGACGCCAAGTTCGTCCGCCAGCTTGCGGCCCTCGCCCAGCAGCTCGAAGGATACCGGGTGGACATGGCCGCGTTCGAGCTCGATGAAAACCCAGACGTGCCGATAGTCCCTGAAACGCTCGGGAAGCTCTTTCTTCATCCCGGCACGGCCGGGGGGCTGCCGAGGGGCGTCTGAGTTCGTGCTCGACATATGGTCTGCTCCTTGCCGTCACGCGCCCTCGAAGGCGAGTTCCGGTTCCAGCGCCGGCTGGCGGGTGAAGATTGCACCGATCAGTTCGTCGGCGACATCGCGCAGTGTCTTCTCCGCGGTCTCAATCTGCGCGGCCTTTTCCGACCGGGCGCTAGGGGCAAAAACGCGTTTGACGACCGTCGGCGAGCCACGCAAGCCGCATTTGGTGAGATCTTCAATGCCGGCCTCGGCCGCGCTCCATTTCACAATCTGGCTGCGGGCGGCGCAAAGCGCGTCTTCGATCGAGCCCCGGCGCATCTCGTTTGTGCCTTCCAGCATGGTGATGAGGCATGGCAGCCTGCTCTTCAGCTTCTGGGTGCCGCCTTCGCAGCGGCGCTCGACCGTGATCTCGCCTGAGGCGAGATCAATGGAGGCGATTTTCGCGACATAGGTGAGTTGGAGCAGATCGAGACGCTTGGCGATGCCGGGCCCGACTTGGGCGGTGTCGCCGTCGATCGTCTGTTTGCCCGTGAAGACCACGTCCGGCGTGCCGAACGTATCGCCGATCTTCGCGATTGCCTGGGAAAGAGCAAAGGAGGTGGCCAGCGTGTCGGAACCGGCAAAGTAGCGGTCGGTCAAAAGCACCGCGCGATCGGCGCCGTAGCCAAGCGCCTTGCGCAGGGAGTCCTCGGCCATAGGTGGACCCATGGTCAACACGGTGACCTCCCCACCATAGGCGTCGCGTAGCCTGAGTGCTTCTTCCAGCGCGAACAGATCGTAAGGGTTGATGATGGTCGGCACGCCCTGGCGCATGATGGTGTTCGTCACCGGATGGACCCGTATCTGTGCCGAGTCCGGCACCTGCTTGATGCTGACGACGATATGCATTGGCGTTCTCTGCGTTATCCCGATGCGGGCTGGCGGTGCGCGTTCCTGTTTGCATCATTCGTGCCAGGCATTTTGCGGGCGCCCGTGTCCATTGAAGCCCCCGGTTTCGACGTCCGAATTGTCGGTTTGTCGACATTGTCGCGTCGCAACTATGTGGCTTATTCGCCGAACCGCTTCAGGACCGTGTCGAACGGAACGAATGTGCGGCCTGGCGTGTGAGGTTTGTCCGGATCATGGTCTTTGAGCACCTTGAAAACCCGGTGGGTGAGCGGCGAGGAAATCGCGAATTCCTCGTAGGCGCGTACCAGCATGGCGCGCATGCGCGCGGCGATCACCTGGTCGGGCAGGCCGGAGAAATCTTCCTCGACAAGGTATTGGCCCACACGCTTGAGGATATGCAGACGCGAGACATTGAGCACCTTCGGATCATACGTGACGCCAAGGACAGCGAAGAACTCCTCGGCAGATGAGAGGCCTTTCAGGCGCGTGAGTATGTTGGTGACGTCGATGGGACTGCTGTCAGCGGAACAATTCATTGCATTCTCCCTTGTCGGAAACGGTGGTTTTGTGCGTTCGTCGCACATTCGACATGCAGCCCCGAAAGCCGCGGTTTGATGAACGAATGCGGCTCAGCCAGACGCGGCAATCGCCTCGTCGACACAACTGGCCTCGTTGCCTGGCGCTCGGCCACACTGAGGTCTGGCGCGAGCACCAGTGACAAGAGAGGCCGGATTACGCGCCTTGAGAGCCGGTCGCGGCCGCCCCCGACCATCTGCTCGATGAGCTGTAGCGCTCCTTCCCTGAGCCCGCTTGGTGGCAGCTGCACATATCCGATGGAAGACAAATTGAGGGCGCAGACGCCGCTCTCGACTGACGCATGGAGGTCCTGTGAGGTCATCCGGCACCATGTCGTGAGCGCACCGAGACCCTCCGTACGACCACGGCGCAGATTGCCTCGAACCGTCAGTCCCCATGACCGCGTGCCGATCTCGATCCCAGGCAAGCCGGCTGCCGCGAGCCGGCGGTCGCAAGCTTTCCGCCCTCGAGGCAACGCCGGGAGCCTGCTCGACCTCGCGCAGGGTGGCCTCCTCGAGAAGACCTGGCTGCTCACGAATGGACGCCAGTTCTTCTGCCGCTGAGACCTGGAACGCATTGGAGAGCATCGGCGCTGCTTCTATTCGACCCGGAACTGTGGGCGTGGCGCAGCTTCTCCACAATCGAAGGCAAGACCTCGAGCACCCGGTCCACGTCTTCTTGTCCGTTGTCACGCGCGAAAGAGAAGCGGACCGCCGCATGTGGCATTTCCATCGCTCTCAGCACATGGCTTGGCTCCGCACAGCCTGATGTGCAGGCGGACCCCGAGGAGCAGACGATACCCTCGCGGTCCAGGAGATGCAGGATCCCATTGCCTTCAATACGTTCGAAGGCGATGTTTGCGGTGTTCGGCAAGCGCACCAGGGGATCGCCATTGACGAAGCTGTTTGGGACACGCTGGATAAGCCCGTTCTCCAGCCGGTCGCGGAGCCACTTTATCCGCTTGGTCTCGTCATCCATGAATTTCAAGGCAAGTTCGGCGGCCATGCCGAGCCCGACTATGCCGGGCGTGTTTTCGGTGCCCGCACGCCGGTCGCTCTCTTGGTGACCGCCCTTGATCATAGCGTGGAACGGCACGCCGCGCTTGACGAAAAGTGCGCCAATCCCTTTTGGCCCATGGAATTTATGGCCGGAGAGCGACAGCATGTCGATAGGGGCTGATTTCAGGTCGATCGGGAGCTTGCCGACGGCCTGCACGGCATCAGTGTGGAAAATGGCGCCGACATCCTTGGCCAATTCGGCGAGCTTGATGACCGGGAAGATCGTACCAGTCTCGTTGTTGGCCCACATGATCGAGACGACCGCCACGTTTGGGGTAAGCGCGGCCCGGTAAGCATCGACGTTCAGCCGGCCATGGCGGTCCACCGGGATCCTGTGCACCTTAGCGCGGCCCGTCTCCTCAAGATGAGCGCACAGGGTCAGCACAGCAGGATGTTCCACAGCGGACGTCACGATCTCCGTTCGGTCCGGCATCACCTCGAGCGCCGAAAGAATGGCCGCATTGTCGCTTTCCGTTCCACCCGAGGTGAAGGTGATCTCATCGTCGAACTGCGCCCCGATCAGCGCCTGCAACTGACGCCTCGCCTTTGCCAAAGCAGCGCCGGCAAAGGCGCCAAAACGGTGCGCCGACGAAGGGTTGCCGAATTGATCGGTAAGGAACGGCAACATCGCATTAACGACCGCGGGATCGACCCGGGTCGTTGCGTTGTTGTCGAGATAGACAACTGTCATCGGTGGTCTCCAATCGAGCGGAATGCCGTCAAGCGCGGCCTGGTCGCATCGAGCCTGCGCCGTTGAGAGTGCGATCCAGAGCCTGCGCAAGTCTCCACAGATTGAACGCAGGCCCGGGACCAGGGCCACCGCCAAGCTCACCGAAGGCGCCCTCTCCCTTCTTCGACGATCAGCCGAATGACTTGCCGCAGGAGCACTTTTGTCGCGCGTTAGGATTGTCGAAAACAAAGCCGGAGGATTCGAGACCCGTGACGAAGTCGACGGCCATGCCGGCGACATGCGATTGGGAGTCGGCGTCAACAAACACCTTGATCCCATCTGTCTCGACAATGGCGTCGCCCTCGCGCGAGACGCTCTCCAGGCCCAATGAATATTTGAAGCCGGAGCAGCCGCCGGCCTCAACCATGATACGAAAGCCGTCTGCGGGCTCGCTAGCGGCGGACAGAGCGGTCTTGACGGCGGCAACCGCCTTGTCGGTGAGCGTGATCATGGCTCGTTTCTCCTCGATGCGGACGAATTGCGGATTACCGTGCATGGACCGTGCCAATGGAAAAAGCCGTTTTCGAACAGCGTGACATCCTCAACACGCCCAGGATTCGCTTTCGGAATTGCCGCGTATACGTCGAGCATCGACGCGTATTGTCGGATTTGTCGGTTTCGCCACACCTGCATGGACCCGAGTTCCTCGTCGAACTGCATGCAAGCGAGGTTTCCGGGATGATTCCAGGAATTGGTACGCCTTTTGAACTCCTCGTGGCGAGGGCTAAGGCTCCCAACACCGAGAATATGCGCAACGCAGGGGTTAAAACATGCACCAGCGCGAGAAACTTTCGCCGGAGGCAATCCGGCGTGCACGCGAAGACTGTCCCACCATCCGCGGCCGCGATCTCGCCGCCAAACTGGGCATTTCGGAAGCGGAGCTCTACGCGGCACATTGCGGCTTTGGCGGGCTGCGTATCGAGCCGCGCGTCAATGATGTGCTTACCGGCCTCGAGGCCGTCGGCGAGGTGATGGCGCTGACCCGCAATGACAGTGCCATGCATGAGAAGATAGGCGTCTACGACAAGGTGTTCACCGGCAACCATCGCGCCATGGTGCTCGGCAATGACATTGATTTGCGCATCTTTCCGAAGGTGTGGACGCATGGCTTTGCCGTGGAGACACGCGAAGCGGAGGAAATCCGCCGCGGGCTGCTGTTCTTCGATGCGGCAGGCGAGGCAGTGCACAAGGTATATCTGAGACCGTCCTCAAGCCTCCATGCCTATCGAAAACTGATAGACGAGCTCCAATCCTCCAACCAGGAGCCGATCATCTCGGTTGAAACGAGGTCGGCCGAAAACGACGCAAAGATTCCGAACCAAGCCGCTACGGTCGATGACCTGCGCGAGCACTGGAGTCAGCTGACCGACGTACACCAGTTCTTTGGCATGCTGAAGGCGCTCAACCTTAGCCGCCGCCAGGCGGTGCGCATGGTCGGCGAAGACTACGCGTGGCTGCTCGACCATGCTGCGCTTGGCTCCATGTTCCATCGTGCGGCCGAAGACGAGATGCCCATCATGTGCTTCGTCGGCAATCGTGGCTGCATCCAGATCCATTCCGGCCCAATCAAGACGATCAAGCAGATCGGGCCCTGGATCAATGTGCTCGACAAGACCTTCCGCCTGCATCTCAGGACCCACCACATCCGCGAGGTTTGGGCCGTGCGCAAGCCGACCCGGGATGGCCATCTCACGTCACTTGAAGCTTATGGCGCTGACGGCAAGATGATCATCCAGTTCTTTGGGATGCGCGAGGAAGGCGCACCCGAGCGCGACGACTGGCGGTTACTAGCCGAGAACCTCCCGCGCATTCCCCGTTCGACCGCTGCTTGATCAACAACGATTCGTCTTGATTTCCGTTCTCGCGCGGTGTGCAGGCCGCTACTTTGGACTTTTCCGACCATCGCTGTGCCGCGAACGCCAACCAGGGCACAGCTGCGATTTGGGGCCGCCGCGGATCGCCTCCAGTCACAAGCTCCATTCCCTCGAGCGTTTCCGCGTTTGGCGAGAATCGCTGCCGTTGCGGTGAGCCCCAACCCGAACCCCGCGGTAAAGCTGCTCAATGCAGGCACAACGCGTCCGCTGGCCGCCGGCGGTGTGTGTCAATCAATTTTCCGGGTGCCCGCCATGTACGGCTGCGGGCGGGAGGCATTGGTCCAGGTGAAGCCGATTGGCGGCTGCGTTAAATTCCAGAGGACCGCTTCCACAAAGGCATCCTCGAATTTTCTATCAGCTACAGGACCCTCGGCGTCTGATGCCGAGCTCGAAAACTAGCGTCCGAATGCAAAACTGAATGCGGGCCAAGGCAGACCCAACCAAAAAACGGTATCGCATCGTGTTCGGCGCTATCCGCAGCGCGGGTAGATTGTTGCCACGAACTGGAGCACAGCAACAACGGCCGGGTCGGCGCTACGACCAGGGCGGTCGAGGAGTGGGCATCGTGGGCTCGGCATTGCACGTTCCTCCGGCTACCAGCAAATATCAGACGACCGCCATCGCCAAGCCGATGCGATCCCCACGCAGACCAGTGTGGGGCTGCCGATCCGGCGTTGGCTATTTGTGGGCGCCTTGATGGCACAGACGCCGTCCGACGTAGGCCTCATGTCACAAGCGCGGACGATCACGGCGCTGATCTACGGCTCGCCCAGCCGCTCGACGGCAAAGCAATCGTCTCGCGCAAGTGATTGGGTATCGGCAGGTTTCTTCCATGTGCGCGCAGGTTCAGGATGTCGTCGCTCCTCGAGCCTCCCCCGGATTGGTCCCAGGAATCCGAATATCGAGCAAGTGTCGATGACAACGCAAAGCCGCTCGCTCGCTACGGCGCTTGTGGAGGGCGCGCGGCGAGCGGCTTTTCCGCCGCCGAACTGCGTCTGGAGTGGCAGGTGACCTCGTTCGATACTTGGCCTCGGACCACGAGGCGCCCCGTTCGATCCTCATGTACCATCCTGTCGTGTCTGCAACGGACAAGAATGTCTGAGCCCTGCCAAAAGGGTAGCCTCATACGGACCGCTGCAACGCAGAATGAGCGCGCGCCAATGGTGCGCTTGCTCGGCACGCAACTTGCTCGATTTTGTCATCGGAGGCGATGTCGGCCGTGCGTTGCGGAGCTCAGCAGTGACGAACGCCTTGCGATCTCAGCCGAGCGCGTAAACACCTAAACGCAGGAGAACCAAATGGCGACCAACCCGGTTCCAGATCATGTCCCGCCGGAGATGGTGCGCGACTTCAGCCTCTTTTCGTCGCCAGGCATGTCTCCGGCGCCCAACGGCGACCCGCACGCTGCAGTCGCTTGCGTGCATGCCGGGCCGCGAATCTTTTATTCCCCCTGGAACACGCGTACGGGCGAGGGTGCCTGGGTCATCACTCGCGCCGCAGATCAGCGCCGGGTGCTGCAGGAGACCGAAAATTTTTCCAGTCATCGCAACGTCTTCGCATCCGCGCTGGGCGAAGACTGGCCGACGATCCCGCTCGAACTCGATCCCCCTTCCCATGCAGTCTTTCGCTCGTTGCTCAATCCGCTCTTTTCGCCCAAGCGCGTAACGGAACTCGAGCCTGCCATCCGCGAGCGAGCGATAGCGCTTCTCACGAGGATCGCCTCGTCGGGGACAAGCTGCGACGTCATGAAGGATTTCGCCTTTCCTTTCGCGGTCAGCATCTTCCTTCGCTTCATCGGACTGCCGGAGCACCGTCTTGAGACGTTTGTTGCCTGGGCGAGAGATCTGCTCCACGGCGATGATGTGAGACGGCCGGCGGCAGCTCGGACGATTGTGGCGTTCGTAGACGAACTGGCGGCGATGCGCCGCAAGAAGCCCGTCGACGATTTCATGAGCTTCATTGTGCAGGCGCAGGTCGAGGGCCGCGGACTGACAGACCAGGAGGTCCGTGGCATTGGCGTGCTCGTTTTGGTGGCGGGGCTCGACACGGTCGCTACAGCCATAGGCTTTGACTTGGCCTATCTAGCGCGAAACCTGGAAGATCAGGAATTGCTGCGAAAAGAACCGGACCGGATCGTGCGCGCAGCCGAAGAACTGCTGCGCGCCTTTCCGACCGTCCATCTGATCCGCGTGGCACGAAAAGATATCGACTTCGAAGGCGCGCCGATCCGCAAGGGGGACTTCGTTTCCTGCGCCACAATGATTGCAAATCGTGACCCGGCGGAATTCGAAGACCCCAACACGATCGATCTGACGCGAGAAGGCATCCGCCACGCCGCATTTGGCTATGGTCCCCACCGTTGCCTTGGCTCACATCTTGCCCGGCGGGAAATTGTCATTGGCCTGGAGGAGTGGCTAGCGCGCCTGCCGTCCTTTCGGATCAAGGAGGGAACAGCACCCATCACCCATGGCGGCCAACTGTTCGGGATTGAAAATCTGATCCTGGAGTGGGGCTAAACCTGGCCCGGCCTGAGCCGGGGCACAGACGTTGGAGGTCGCCTTGCGCATCACCGTTCACCAAGCCAGATGTCAGGGGCATGCGCAATGCGCGGCGCGAGCGCCGGCAGTCTTCAAGTTGGATGAGGCGGGTTACATCCTCCCCGGTGACATCGAGGTTGCGGACGGGGAGCAAGTGCTTGCGTCGGATGGGGTGCGATCCTGCCCCGAACTTGCGCTGGAAATCGACGATCCACCCGCTGTGCGAACCGTTTCGGAGGCCACCCTCAAACCGAAGACAGAGGTCCCGGAACACGTCGGAACCGCCGAATTTGCGACAGACCAAACGGGCCAAGCAAAAATTGCCGAACTGCTCGACCGCGAGGCGATCCGCGACTGCCTCTATCGGTATTGCCGCGGGACAGACCGCGCCGATGAGGCGGTGCTGCGCAGCGCTTACTGGCCCGACGCGCAGGACAGCCACGGGGCGTATCGCGGCTCGGCCGAGGGCTTCATTCGATATGCGCTCGATGTCTTCAAGACCGGACCGCGCAACATCCATCAGATCACGAACATCCTGATCGAATTCATCAACGCGGCGGAGGCCACGGTCGAGAGCTATTTCACCGCGCTGCAACGCGGACCGGACAAAGGCGGAGAAGTGCGTCAGATCTTTTTATGCGGGCGCTACTGCGATCTGTTTCAAAAGCGGGAAGGGGAGTGGCGGATTGCCGAACGGACCGTTGTCTATGACTGGCTGGAGGAGCAGATCCCAACCTTGGTCCTGGAGGCAGAACGCTTCGGCACGCGACAGCCGATTGGAGCACCATATCCGCACGATCCGGTCTATGCGCTGGGCAAGCGTCGCATTGCTTCTCATGACGATGCCTTCACAACCTCTGAACCGCATCAATATGACTACGTACTGTGAGCCTTCCAACGCCACCGCGACACCTGCAAGGCAGGGATGGGCCGGCAGGAACCCCGGCGTGAGAGCGGCAACGCCCCGGTCTGAAACCGTGAGCGCACCGAGGACGCCGGTGGTATCGATTTGCTGGAGCTTGGCAGAGCCGCTCATCGATCTTGAACTGGTCTAATCGCGCTACGGACCGAGTTGGGAGACTTTGACCAGGGACAATGATGCCAAACCCGAACTGGGAGACCGGATCATCCCCATCAACAACGCTATGGGTCATGTCTAGCGCGGTGACTTCGAAGGCCAACTTGGTCAGCTGTATTGGGGTTGAGCCCGCGCCGGCGCGTGCCCGTAGTCGGGACCCATGCGCTCTCGGCAGGGCCGCTGCATCGCGAAAACAAACCAGGAGAACGGGACCATGTCCGCCCAGAAAGACGCATGTGTCGGCGCCGGCCAATGCCCCGCCATCGAGCCCGAGAGGGGATTCGACGAGCATGTTCTTGCCTGCGTTCTCTCGTGTGCGCTCAAGGAGGTCGAGGCTGGCGAAGCGACTGCGACAGAGTCGACAGGCCTGTCCCTCGCCGAGCTGCGCCAGGTCCTGCCTCGGGGTTTTTCCGCAACCGCACTGGCAACCTTAGCCTTGGAAGACGTCAGCGATCCTGAGACGGGCATGGAGGAAGAACTTCTGCGCGGCCTGCTCCTGGCGCATGCCCGGCCGAGCGACCCGGCGAGCGTGCGCTTCGCCAAGATCGTTGCCCGGCGTGCCATGCGCGATGATCATCTGTGGCAGGATCTTGGTCTTCTCGATCGGGCCGAGCTCAATCGCCTGCTTGCTGCGCATTTCCCAATGCTCGCGGCCGGCAACACACGAAACATGAAATGGAAGAAGTACTTTTACCGCAAACTCTGTGAGGCCGAAGGGTTCTCGCTATGTACTGCGCCCAATTGCCGGGAATGCCGCGATTTCGACAGTTGCTTCGGCCCGGAGGAGCACGAACGCGAAGAACGCATCACATTTGATTTAGGGGCCACGCTTGGTCACGAGGCCTTGAGCCCTTGATCGCCGTCGCGCCACAAGCGCTTTTCCCGGCGCCGCTGTATGGAGGAGGGGATGTTCATCGCCTCGCGATATTTGGCGACCGTGCGGCGAGCGAGATCTATGCCGCATTCCTTGAGCCGGTCAGCGATGTCGTCGTCAGAGAGCATGTTATCAAGCGATTCTTCGGCGACCATCGCTCTGATCCGATGACGGACAGCTTCCGCGGAGTGCGCGTCACCGCCTTCGCAGGAGGCGATCGCGACAGTGAAGAAATATTTGAGCTCGAACACGCCGCGTGGGGTAACCATGTACTTGTTCGACGTCACCCGGCTCACGGTTGACTCGTGCATGTTGATCGCCTCAGCGACCGTCCTGAGATTGAGAGGCCGCAGGTGGGCGACGCCATATTCCAGAAAAGCATCCTGCTGACGTACGATTTCGGTGGCGACCTTAAGGATGGTCTTGGCGCGCTGATCGAGGCTGCGGATCAACCAGTTCGCATTTTGCAAGCACTCATTGAGAAATGTCATGTCCTTTGATTTTTTGGCGGCTCGGCAGGAAACCTCCGCGACATAGCTTTGGTTGATCAGCACCTTGGGCAGCGTGTTCGGATCAAGTTCGATCTGCCATCCACCTCCGGGCGAGCGCAGCACCCATACGTCCGGTATCACGCATTCCGGCGTTCCAGACTGGAATGTGTTTCCAGGCTTGGGGTCAAGCGCGCGGATTTCCTGCAGCATGTCGAGAAGATCTTCTTCATCGACGCCGCAGCGCTGCTTTAGGGTCTGAAAATCGCGTCGCGCAAGCAACTCAAGGTTGGCAACCAACACCGCCATCGCCGGGTCGAAGCGGTTTTTCTCGCGCAACTGTATCTCGAGACATTCGCTGAGCGATCGTGCGAAGATTCCCGGAGGATCGAGGCGCTGCAAGACGCCCAGCACCCGTTCCACTTGAGCCAGCCCGACGTTTAGGGTCTCAGCCAGGTCGGAAGGACTTACCCGAAGATAGCCGGTGTCATCCAGATGACCGGCGAGCTGATGAGCTATCAGCCGCTCATGCGGTGTGAAGGCGGTGAGGGAGATCTGACGAGCGACATGGTCGTGCAACGTTTCGGCTAGTGCGACAAACTCCTCGTAGGCAGGCCGTTCGCCCGGCGTGGCGTTTGTCGAGTTCGGCTGGGATTTCCCTTGCCTGGGCAGGTCAGGGGACCCTGCCCAGGCCGGTCCTTCAACCTCACCGGACAGCCCTTCGCCTTTTGGCGCATGCTCCAGCAGCGGATTTTTCTCGAGCTCCTGGTCCACGAACTGATGCAGTTCAGCATGCGTCAGTTGCAGCAGACGAATCGACTCGATGAGCTGAGGCGATGCCGCAAGAGACTGTTTCTGAAGGAGGCTGAAGGACGTTTTCATGTCGGTTCGGTGTTCCTGTCAAAGAAGCTCTTGGCCGTGGCTAATTGGATCTCTCACAGGTCGACGCTGCAAAGCCGCGTCACGTTTGAACGACCTCACGGGCCGCGGGCTTCAGGGCCTCGCCCTTTGTCCCAAGCGTCGCCCAAAACCAGTTGCGCATGGTCGATCTGCACCAGGTCACGCCGCGTCCTTCAACGATTGAAGGACGTTCTGCGGGGATGAGACGCCATAGGGGTCGGTCTCGCAGTTATCGGAGAAACCTTCCTCCTCGAACCACTGCTCCACCACGCCATTGCTGAGCAGAGCCGCGTAGCGCCAGGAGCGCATTCCGAAGCCCAGATTGTCCTTGGCAACCAGCATGCCCATTTTGCGCGTGAACTCGCCAGACCCATCCGGGATCAGCTCGACCTTCTGCAGCCCCAGGGACTTTCCCCATGCATTCATGACAAAGGCATCGTTGACCGAGAGGCAGTAGACCGCGTCGACCCCTTGTTTCTTGAAATCCTCGTAGAGATCTTCGAAATTGGGCAGCTGGTAGGTCGAGCATGTCGGGGTGAAAGCGCCAGGGAGCGAGAACAGGATGACACGCTTGCCGGCAAAGTAGTCGTCGGATGTTTTTTCTTCCCAACGATATGGATTTGGCCCCTGGACCGAATCATCGCGAACACGCGTGAGAAACGTGACGAAGGGGACCTTCTTCTGACCGGTCATCAACTTGCTCCTTTTGAAGAAACTGGCGCACTGGATTTTACTGAGGCTGGCGGATTGCCGCGCTGGGGTGCTGCCGAGGTGCGAGACGATGCCTACGCGGCTTCCCACTCTTTCCCCCGTCGGATGTATGGGGAACGGCCCGGCTCCAGATGCTCGGATCTCCAAACCGGGCGATGCCCAGTGCTCAGCGAGGACAACCGCCGCCGTCTTTGTCGATCGTTTAGAGCTTGGCGTGCCAGCCATGGTTCGGTATCGGCTTTCATCGTGTTCAATGGGCTCCGAGCACGAGCAGCAAGAGGCATGCCATTTGCAACGAAGCTGCTTCTGCATCAAAGTTTCGAGGTCAGGTGTGTAGCGCTTGAGCTTCCGCAGGCTGGCAAACGATGCACCATAGACCGCAAGCACATGCGCACGGCGCGGCCGCGGGCATCACCGCAGCGAAGGGGCACGGTGTGCGCGTAGCCGTGTTCGCAGAGGCATGACTGACGCGAACGCAGGCCTGTGGCAGCAGTTCATGGCGGCCTCTCTTCGGTATTGCCATGGTCCAGAGTCGATGAAGATCGAATTCGGCTCGGTCACGGTCATTGCGCGGTTTGCTTTCCAACGCCGTAGGCGTCCATCGAAACCTTCTTGTGTCGGAAACTGGACCAGAATTGTCGCAAGGCCGACCCAAACGTCAGGAACAAGTGCCGCTGATTAGCGCGAACCGGCAGAACGCAACGGAGTGCCACGCCACGGGCACGCAACTTGCTTCAATGATCTTGTCGGTGGGACGGCCGCGAATGCGAGGAGAGCCTAGCCGACTCTAACGGCGCTCGATGCAGAGCTTCCGCTCACCTCAACTCGCAAAGGATTCTGCTGTGACCGATCTCGATTGCTATGTCTGGCAAGCACTAATTCGCATTTCAAAACCGATGATTTGACAGGTCTCGCCAGCTCGCGCCGAAAATTTGCTGCTCATTTGCTGCCGGACGTTCAAACCGTCATTGAAGAGCAGATTGCGCCCTTGTCTCCCAAGCTCATCGGCGTCCACCAGCGGCACCAGTCCGATGCCATGAAGCTGTCCGACATGGTCATTCGCGAGGGTGGAACCGTCATTGCGGTGACACCCTTGCAATATCAGGACATGGATATCGGCGAAGACGTGCCCTACGCGGCACTGCACAATGGCCTGTGGCTATTCCTTATCGGCGAAGAGCCTGTAGCGGTCCTCCTGTCGCAGTTTTTGACCGCTGGGGCGGCCGAACGGTTCAAGTGGAAATCGCTTATCTGCCTGGCGAGCAGGCATGTGCCTTCTCGCGCGGATTTCTTAGCAAAATCCAGGCGGCAGGCGAAAGCTCGCAATACTACCGCAGCAAGGTTCTCTCTTTTGAATACGATGCACGCAACTGGGGGATGCGGGGAGCGATGCGGGTTCATCGCCTACCTGCCGTATCCCGGGACGACGTGGTGCTTTCGGAAGCAACTATGGCGCGTCTTGATGCCAACATCTTCGACCATGATCGACACCGAGAGGGGTTGAAGCGCCTCGGCCAGCACGCGCAAAAGGGTATTCTGCTTCATGGTCCCCCTGGTACAGGCAAGACGCACGTCATCCGTTATGTTTCTGCCAACCTGCCCGGACGCACTACTATTCTGGTTACGGCTGAGCAGACAGCGGCGATTGGGTTCTACATAGCGTTGGCCCGCACGCTTCAGCCGAGCATCGTCGTACTGGAGGACGTCGACTTGGTGGGTCGGTCGCGAGAAAACGTATCTAGCCCGAACGCTGAACGACTGCTCAACCGTCTGTTGAACGAAATGGATGGTCTTGCCTCAAATGCAGATATCCTCTTCCTCCATACGACGAATCGGCCGGAGGACATTGAGGACGCGCTCGCCTCGCGCCCAGGCCGGGTGGACGAAGCAATTGAGATCCCGCTTCCCGACGCCGGCTGCCGCGAGCGGCTGATCACGCTGTATGGTCGTGCGCTCGTCTTCCAAGACGGAGCGCTTGCGGACGTCGTCGCACGATCGGAAAACAGCAGCGCGGCTTATATCAAGGAAATGGTCCGCCGTCTGGCTCAACGGAGCCTGGCACGGGATGGCGGGGATGTCGTCTCGCGCGAGGATGTGGAGATGGTCTTCGGCGACACCGAAACTGTGTCGAGCCGTCTCAAGAGGCGGCTTGTCGGCCTCGGCGAGAAAACCTCAACGGGGTAAAGAGCAGAAGATGAGAGTGGCTGCTGCAGCTAGTGTTCTGCTGCGCTGGTTTTCAATGCTGAGCTCTTGCACGGCGCGGAAGATGCCGCATACGTCCGCCTCTTCGGGCGGTCATGCCCCTGCCAGGCCACCTGAGCGATCGTAAGCAAGACGCTTCCATCTAGGCGCGAGTCCATCCGACTCAGGTGGACCGCCCCGGTGAGCCGTCGGCCTCAATTCCCGCCGGGTGAGCTTGCCACCGGTCTTTCCGAGGTGCAAGCGCTTCCGTCCGCCGCTCTGCAGGGCCCAGGAGGCCCTGAACCCGATCGTTTGGGCCTTCATTCTGTTTGGGCGGATCTAGAAGGTGATCTGGCAGGGGGGCTTTGCGCTGCCGGTTTACCACCGGGCTGAAGCTGGCCGCGATCACTGGGGTCCGCGCGGCATGCTGGTCGGATAATCCGCTGTCGCTGCGCCTCTCGCAGCCTGTTCAGTGAGCCCCCGGGCCGGCCATCCGTCCAACACGTCGGCTCCGCGACACAGGTGTCGGAATTGTCAGGTCCGCGCCACAGTCTCGGGGGCCTAAGTCTGTGATTGCCGCAGGCTATAGCTCGATCTGTCGGATTTGGCACGAGCTTTGCGCCCTGGGGCGAGACCACGGCAGCAGCCGATGGCCTCCTATCGTCCCGCGATGGACGCAACCAACGAAGGAATTCCACTATGGCAATACCGCACCGCATCTTCGGGAGCGGGTCACGAGACGGGTGGGCTGCAGCTCGGCTGGTCGGCATCGACCTTGCTCGCGGTTTGGCAGTCTTCGGCATGTATGCCGTCCATGTGGGTCCCCTAGACGGCGAAGGAGTGGTCGGGAGTGTGATGGACTTCGCCTTTGGGCGCTCGTCCGTCCTGTTTGCCGTAATAACCGGGTTTTCGCTCATCCTGATTACCGGCCGCAACCCTCCAAAATCGACGCTAGCCGGTAGACAGGCTCTTGCCAAGATTGCAATTCGCGCCCTTATTCTGCTCGCCCTTGGCGAAATCCTCACCTATGTCAACGCGCCCGTCTCGGTCATTCTGGCATACTACGGCGTCTGCTTCCTGTTGGTCCTGCCGCTATGTCGGCTCAGCGCACAGCGGCTCTGGTTGCTCGCGGCGGTGACAGCATTGGTTCTCCCGCAGGTGCGTTTCCTCCTTCTCAAAATGTTTGGCACCGGGAGCTCAGACCCCGAGGTGTTCACCCTCCTAGTTAGCGGCACCTATCCCGCCTTGACCTGGGCTCCTTTGCTGATCGCAGGCATGGCCATTGCGCGCTTTGACCTTCGCACCCGCGCAATGCATTTGCGCCTTGGTGTAGCCGGCGTCGCGCTGGCCGTGTTCGGCTTTGGAGGATCCTGGCTCGCGCTGCATTTAATGCCTGGGGTAAGCGCAGAGCTGGCCAATTTGCAAGAACTTGAGCTGACACCTCAGCCCTGGTGGTGGCTGGACTTGGACGATCTCACAACGAGTTGGCTATGGACTGCCTCGCCTCATGGAGAAACGACGTTTTGGATTTTTGGCAGCGCCGGTTGCGCAATGATCGTCGTGGCGGCTTGCTCGCTTGCTATGGATGCGCTCCCGTTCGTGCGAAAGCTGGTCTCGCCAATAATCGCGGTCGGCTCGATGCCTTTGACGGCCTATCTTCTGCACATTCTGGGAATATATATGCTTGGAAGACCTCACTCGCTGTCCGCGCTGTTTGGCTTCATCGTGGCTGCAAGCGCTTTCGCGGTACTTTGGCTGCGCTTATTCCAGCGAGGACCGATGGAAGCGCTGATGGGTTGGATCGCAGATCGAGCGACGCGACGTCCGCTGAGCACCACGTCGCCCCGACTTTCGGATCGATAGTGCGCCAAAGAAAGCGAACCTGACCGACGACATAGCTGGTAACTTGAAAATCGCCCGCTCCGTACCATCTGGGGGCAATCGCCACGCCTTGCAACCATTGCCCTGCGCGCGGCTTTGAGGATAGAAATCCAAGTCTTCTGGCGGCATTGTCCGTCATGTGTTTGACCATCGTCGCAGAAGGTCCTTTGTTTCGGACTGAACGAAGCTCTGTCGATCTCCACGATCGGAGGTTGCGAAACCAGCAAAACGCCGTTCCGGCGCTGAAGCGAAGTCGCATTGCGATGACGCGGCGGCATGCGCAGGTGCTTGCCAAAGCTGTCGCTGTCGGTCGACCATACCCGCTGGCCTGGCAGAGCTCGCTGATGGGCTACCGATCCCGTACATCGCATTCGGTTGCCGTCGACAGCAAGCTGGTCAGGTCGCTCTCAAAGAGAGGATTAACGAGCTGACAGTGAGTTGACGCTTGGTGAATTCCTTTGGCGAGCAGACATTCTGCGTGCGCCTTCTCTTTGGCCGGCATTCGCGCAGCCTATCGTGTGGGTTGGAATTGAGATTAGGGCCATGCAGGTGTGCTGCCGGGAATGCTGTTCTCTCAGCGGCGGTTTCGTACGATGGTGGCGCGCACAAGCCGACCTACGGAGGACCCGGCGTTTCGCGCGGAGTTCCAAATCGAGACCTGGAGGGTCGGCACCTCAAGAACGGCGCCTGGTCGCCCCCCGCTGCCAAGCGCGACCGCGGTCGCGCGGGCTGCGTAACCTGACCAACTCCGCCCGGGCGAACGCTGATGCACTGCCCGGAGCCGCGAACGGCTAGGGCCGGCGAGGCGCCGGTACTGGTCAAAGCCCCCTCGGCAGTAGCCCGCGATCCATGTGGCTAGGCGAGATGACCGACAAAGTGTGGGGCAGGATCGCGCCGCGCGGCTGGTGCGGCTGCATCGCAAGCGCTGAGCTGTGGGCCTGCCCCGTCAGAGGTTAGATTGCGGGCCGAATAGGAGCACTGTGAGGGCGGCAAGGAAGGTGGCAACTGCGCTGTAGGCGAACACACTGGCGACGCCCGCATTATTCACAAGCACTCCGCCGAAGATTGCGCCGGCCGCGATGGCAATTTGGAACGTTGAGGTCATCAGCACACCGGCGCTTTCGGCCTGCTCGGGAACGGCGCGCAGCACCATCCAAGTCTGTACCCCCACCGGCACCGCACCAAAGCCAAAACTCCATACAGCAACCGCAACGGCCGAGGTTAAGGCCGATGCTCCAGGCATCAGCAACGAGACAGCGGCTATCGCCATGAGCAGCGGCGGCAGCGCCGCGACCGCCTTGAGGCTGTGTTTGGCCAGGAACGCGCCGGCTAAATTCCCGAAGAATCCGCAAACCCCCGAAACGAGCAACAGCAGCGAGATCGTCTCGATATGGAGCGCGGGAATCATCTCGAGATAAGCCCGGACATAGGTGAAGCTGGCGAAGTGCCCAGAAGCGACCAGCAGCACCACCAAAAGCGCGACCTTGATGGTTGGCTTCTTGACCACATTCAGCAGGCCGCGGAATCCAGCCATTTCAACCGGCGGCAACGTCGGAAGGGTTACGAGTTGCACCAGCAATGTAACGGCATTGACGGCTGCGGCGATCATGAAGGTGGCTCGCCATCCCCAGATGTCGCCGACATAGGCGCCGATTGGAGGCGCGCAAACGATAGCGACCGACACGCCGGTGAGGATGATTGATAGTGCGCGCGGCAGGAGGTGATTTGGAACCAGTCGCATCGCCAGCGATGCCGAAATCGACCAGAAGCCTCCAAGCGCAATGCCGAGCACCACGCGTGCCGCCAGGAAAGCCGGCAGCGACCACGCGACCCCGGCCAGAAGGTTGGACAGGATCTGAAGCAGCATCATGGCCCACAGGACGACTCTGCGGTCGAGGCGCTTTGTTATAAAGGCGATCGTCGGCGCTGAAATCGCCGCGGCAATCGCAGTCGCTGTCATCGTCTGTCCAGCCGCACCCTCTGTGATATGCAGATCATGCGCGAGCGGCGTCAGCACGCTGGCAGGCAAAAGCTCTGCCGCCACCAGCCCGAAGGTGCCCAGGCCAAGCGATATAACCGCGCCCCATGCGGGACGAGATCGTCGATCCGGCTTTTCTGGGCCGTGCAGAAAAGTCTCCATGAAGCCTGTCGCGGATTTGGTCATGAAGAAGCTCGCCAGCTTGGGTGCAACGGCAACATGGGTTGGCTGCATTGACCGGCATTCAGGAGCACGTTGTTGCCGGCCCCGCACGCAGGGAATGGTCATCGCTGACCGACATGTTGTGACAGCCGCGTGCAATATCAGTGCCGGGTTCTCCGAGTCGGGACGGGATGTGGTCGTCGGCAGTCGTAGCATCACGCATGTTCCATGCCGACTTCGCGGGTCAGTCTCGAACAGCCATGCGCAATCAGCTGCCAGCACGCACGTCTGATGCCCCGCGACGGGAGGCGCGCAAGCCGATCGTTTACCGCCGCCTGTACGCAGGCCAAAGGTCGGCTCTGGCTCGAAGGCCCAAGTTCTTTCGGTATCGGTCTCGAAGCTGACGCCTTGTGTCGGGCATTGTCGGGTCCGCTACAGCGCTTGTTCCGACGATCACTTGTCTGGCAGCAAACACTTGTTGGTGCTAAGGCTAACTCGCGGCCAACAAACGAAAAAATCCCTGTTGGTTATCAACCAGTCAACTTGGCACGAGTCTTGAGACCCGTTCGGTCTGAGGCGGCAAGAGCTGCCCATCGGCATTCATATTGCGGCCAGCCGCGACGGATGGAACGAAGGAAGGAAATCTATAATGTCAGGTCTGCGTCAGATCGCCTTTTACGGAAAGGGCGGCATCGGCAAGTCCACCACCTCCCAAAACACGCTCGCCGCCCTGGTCGACCTCGGCCAGAGAATCCTCATCGTCGGCTGCGACCCTAAAGCCGACTCCACCCGCCTGATCCTGAACTCGAAGGCTCAGGATACTGTCCTGCACCTGGCGGCACAGGAAGGTTCGGTGGAAGATCTCGAGCTGCAGGACGTGCTCAAGATTGGCTACAGAGGAATCAAATGCGTGGAGTCCGGCGGCCCGGAGCCGGGCGTTGGCTGCGCCGGCCGAGGCGTCATAACATCGATCAACTTCCTCGAGGAAAACGGCGCCTATGACGATGTCGACTATGTCTCCTACGACGTGCTGGGCGACGTGGTTTGCGGCGGTTTCGCGATGCCGATCCGCGAGGGCAAGGCGCAGGAAATCTACATCGTCATGTCCGGGGAGATGATGGCGCTTTATGCCGCCAACAACATCGCCAAGGGGATCCTGAAATATGCGCATTCGGGTGGCGTGCGGCTCGGCGGCCTGATCTGCAACGAACGTCAAACCGACCGTGAGCTCGACCTCGCTGAAGCCTTGGCTTCCAGGCTCAACTCCAAGCTCATCCATTTCGTGCCGCGCGACAACATCGTCCAGCACGCCGAGCTCAGGAAGATGTCAGTTATCCAGTATGCGCCGGATTCCAAGCAGGCCGGAGAGTACCGCGCGCTGGCCGAGAAGATCCATGCCAATTCTGGCCAGGGCACCATCCCGACGCCGATCACCATGGAGGAGCTCGAGGACATGCTGCTCGACTTCGGCATCATGAAAACCGACGAGCAGATGCTTGCCGAGCTGCAGGCCAAGGAAGCGGCCAAGACGGCCGCCCAGTAACGACCGATATTGGTCGCCTCTCGAGTTGGGGCGCCTTGCCAAGAACGACGCCTCATCGGTGAGGCGTCATCAGACAACTTGAAAGGGGTCCCATGAGCCTGGAATATGAGAATGATGGTGCTCTCCATGCGAAGCTTATCGAGGAGGTGCTATCGCAATATCCCGACAAGGCGGCGAAGCGCCGCAAAAAACACCTGAGCATCGCAAAGAGCGGGGATGAGGCTGGCGGGGAAAGTGAGATCCTTTCCGAATGCGACGTCAAATCGAACATCAAGTCCATCCCCGGGGTGATGACAATCCGTGGCTGCGCCTATGCCGGCTCAAAGGGCGTGGTCTGGGGCCCAGTCAAGGATATGGTCCATATCTCGCACGGCCCCGTCGGCTGCGGCCAATATTCCTGGTCACAGCGCCGCAATTACTATGTGGGCACAACGGGCATCGACACATTCGGGACAATGCAGTTCACCTCCGATTTTCAGGAGAAAGACATTGTCTTCGGCGGTGACAAGAAACTGGAACAGATCATCGACGAGATCGAGGTGCTGTTTCCGCTTAACAACGGCATCACCGTGCAATCCGAATGCCCGATCGGTCTCATTGGTGATGACACCGAGGCAGTTTCTCGCAAGAAGGCCAAGGAGCACGAAAAGACTATCGTGCCGGTGCGCTGCGAGGGCTTCCGCGGCGTCTCGCAATCACTCGGCCACCACATCGCCAATGACGCGATCCGCGACTGGGTCTTCGACAAGAAGGATGTCGACTTCGAGGGCGGTGCTTACGACGTCAACGTGATCGGCGACTACAATATTGGCGGCGATGCCTGGGCCTCGCGCATCTTGCTCGAGGAGATAGGATTGCGCGTGGTCGGCAACTGGTCGGGCGATGCAACACTGGCCGAGATTGAACGCGCGCCAAAGGCCAAGCTCAATCTCATCCACTGCTACCGCTCAATGAACTACATCTGCCGGCATATGGAGGAAAAGTATGGCGTCGCCTGGATGGAGTACAATTTCTTCGGACCGTCCCAGATCGAAACCTCCCTGCGCAGCATAGCCAAGCATTTCGGGCCCGAAATCGAGGAGAAAACCGAGAAGGTGATCGCCAAGTACAGACCGCTTGTCGACGCCGTCATCTCCAAGTACCGGCCGCGCCTCGAAGGCAATACCGTCATGCTCTATGTCGGTGGCCTGCGCCCACGCCACGTCATAACAGCCTACGAGGACCTCGGCATGGTCATCGTCGGCACCGGCTACGAGTTCGGCCACAATGATGATTATCAGCGCACCGCTCATTACGTAAAGAACGGCACGCTGATCTACGACGACGTTACCGGTTACGAGTTGGAGAAATTCATCGAGGGAGTTCGCCCCAACCTCGTGGGCTCCGGCATCAAGGAAAAATACCCGGTGCAGAAGATGGGCATTCCGTTCCGTCAGATGCACTCCTGGGACTATTCGGGACCCTACCACGGCTATGACGGCTTTGCCATTTTCGCACGTGACGTGGATCTTGCCATCAACAATCCGGTCTGGGATCTCTACCACGCTCCGTGGAAAGAACGCCCGCCCAGTGGGCGGGCGATAGCTGCCGAATAGACGCCCAGTCCTTGGCCCGGTCTCCCCAGAGAGACCATGAAACCCCGCGAGCTTGTGAGCCTCGGGACTAACGGAAACGTCTCGACTATCTGAGCTGCGGAATGGCGCGGCCAGATTAAAAAGAGGAATACCAATGCCGCAGTCGGCCGAAAAGATTCTCGACCACGCTCCCCTGTTCCGCGAGCCGGAATACAGGCAAATGCTCGCCGAGAAGAAGCTGAATTTCGAATGTCCGCACCCGGATCAGGTCGTTACCGATCAAGGCGAATTCACCAAGACCTGGGAATACCGCGAAAAGAACCTTGCCCGGGAAGCGCTTGTGATCAATCCCGCCAAGGCTTGCCAGCCGCTCGGCGCGGTGTTTGCGGCAGCGGGCTTCGAGCGGACCATGTCCTTCGTCCACGGCAGCCAGGGCTGCGTGGCCTATTACCGCTCCCACCTGTCACGCCATTTCAAGGAACCTGCTTCGGCGGTTTCCTCCTCGATGACAGAGGACGCGGCAGTGTTCGGCGGCCTGAAGAACCTGGTCGACGGGCTCGCCAACACATACCAGCTTTACGACCCGAAGATGATCGCGGTGTCGACGACATGTATGGCCGAGGTCATAGGCGACGACCTGCACAGCTTCATCCAGAACGCCAAAGACGAAAACTCAGTCCCGCGCGACTTTGACGTGCCTTTTGCCCACACGCCAGCCTTCGTCGGTAGCCATGTCGACGGCTATGACGGCATGCTCAAGGGTATTCTGGAGCACTTCTGGAAAGGCCAGCAGCGCACGGAAACCAAGGGAAGCATCAACGTCATTCCGGGCTTCGACGGTTTTTGCGTTGGCAACAACCGGGAGCTCAAACGTCTGCTCGATGTGATGGGTGTGTCCTACACCTTCATCCAGG
Source organism: Mesorhizobium sp. WSM4808 (assembly GCF_055811675.1). Taxonomy (NCBI): domain Bacteria; kingdom Pseudomonadati; phylum Pseudomonadota; class Alphaproteobacteria; order Hyphomicrobiales; family Phyllobacteriaceae; genus Mesorhizobium; species Mesorhizobium sp. WSM4808. The sequence goes on along the minus strand of NZ_JBVVQX010000019.1, from coordinate 26,828 downwards.
ACGCATCTGACCAGTTCGACACGCCGTCGGACGGAGAATACCGCATGTACGATGGCGGCACGAAGATCGAAGAGGTGAGGGGGGCACTCGACGCCGAGGCAACGCTTTCGCTGCAGCACTACAACACGCGAAAAACGCTGGACTATTGTGGGCAAGTTGGGCAGGCCACGGCTTCCTTCCATTATCCGCTCGGCGTCCAGGCGACTGACGAATTGCTGATGAAGGTCTCGGCGCTTTCCGGCAAGGAAATCCCCGAGGCAATCCGGCTGGAGCGCGGCCGACTGATTGATGCCATTGCGGATAGCCAGTCCTGGCTGCACGGCAAGAAATACGCGATCTACGGCGACCCGGACTTCGTGTACGCCATGGCCCGATTCGTCATGGAAACGGGCGGCGAGCCGACACATTGCCTCGCCACCAACGGCACCTCGACTTGGGAATCCGAGTTGAAGGAACTGCTTGCATCCTCGCCCTTCGGCAAGGACGCTCAGGTCTGGGCTGGCAAGGACCTCTGGGCTATGCGGTCGCTGCTCTTCACCGAGCCAGTGGACCTGCTGATCGGCAATTCCTATGGCAAGTATCTGGAGCGCGACACGGGCACGCCGCTGATCCGGCTGACTTTTCCGATCTTCGACCGGCACCATCACCACCGCTTTGCGCTCATGGGCTACCAGGGCGGATTGCGCGTGCTGACCACGATCCTCGACAAGATCTTCGACAAGCTCGATCGCGAGACGAGCCAGACGGGCGTGACGGACTATTCCTATGACCTCACCCGCTAGAAGACACGGACCAGCTTTTCGCCCAGGCGGTTCATTGCCGAATTGGCTTTGGGACTGACGCCATGAGCTCGCTCAGTGCGAAGATCCAGGACGTTTTCAACGAGCCCGCCTGCGACAAGAACCGCGGCAAGGATGCCAAGGCGCGCAAGCAGGGCTGCGCGAGGGCGCTGACGCCAGGAGCGGCGGCGGGCGGTTGCGCCTTTGACGGGGCCAAGATCGTCCTGCAGCCGATCACGGACGTTGCGCATTTGGTCCATGCGCCGCTCGCCTGCGAGGGCAATTCCTGGGACAACCGCGGTGCAGCTTCGTCCGGGCCAAGCTTGTGGCGAACAAGCTTCACGACCGACCTTACCGAACTCGAGGTGGTGATGGGGCACGGCGAGCGGAAGCTCTTCAAGGCGATCCGCGAAATCAAGGAAGCGTATGCGCCACCGGCAGTGTTTGTCTATTCGACCTGCGTGACGGCGCTCATCGGCGACGATATCGACGCCGTCTGCAAACGCGCCGCCGAAAAATTCGGCTTGGCCGTGGTTCCGATCAATGCGCCGGGCCTGGCCGGCTCCAAGAACCTCGGCAACAAGCTTGCCGCCGAGGCGTTGCTCGACCATGTCATCGGCACGGTGGAACCCGACGACGCCGGGCCGTACGACATCAACATCCTTGGTGAATTCAACCTTTCCGGCGAATTCTGGCTGATAAAGCCGCTCCTCGATCGGCTCGGGATCCGGGTTCGCGCCTGCATTCCGGGCGACGCGCGCTATCTCGACATCGCTTCCGCGCACCACGCCCGCGCGGCTATGGTGGTGTGCTCGACGGCCCTCGTCAGTCTAGCCCGCAAGATGGACGAGCGCTGGAGCATCCCTTTCTTCGAAGGCTCCTTCTACGGGATTTCGGACACTTCGGGGGCACTCCGCCAAATTGCTACACTGCTGGTGAGGAAGGGGGCCGATCCGGAAATCCTGGACCACACAGAGACGCTGATCGTCGAGCAGGAGGCGATTGCATGGAAGAAGCTCGAGGCCTACCGAGCCCGCCTTCAAGGCAAGCGCGTGCTGCTCAACACGGGTGGTGTCAAGTCCTGGTCGGTCGTCCATGCGTTGATGGAGATCGGCATCGAGATCGTCGGCACCTCGATCAAGAAATCCACCGTCGAAGACAAGGAGCGCATCAAGCAGGTCCTCAAGGACGACAATCACACATTCGAGCAGATGCCAGCGCGCGACCTTTACGCCATGCTCTCTGGAGGCAAGGCCGATATCATGCTGTCGGGCGGGCGCACGCAATTCGTCGCGCTCAAGGCCAAGACGCCTTGGCTCGACATCAACCAGGAGCGCCAGCACCCGTATGCCGGTTATGACGGCGTGGTGGAACTCGTACGGCAGATCGACCTCGCCATCCACAACCCGATCTGGACCCAAGTGCGCGAGCGCGCTCCGTGGGATTGCCCACCCCATGTGAAGGACGAACCGCCGGGCAAGAGCAACGACACCGAGAGCGTGCACGCCGTCCGGGAATTCGCCGGCAAGGCGCCGTCGAATTTAATGGACGTTGAGGAGATGCGATGACCCGTATCCTTCCCCAGACCAAATCAGCCTCGGTCAACCCGCTGAAATCGTCACAGCCGCTGGGTGCAGCCTTGGCCTTTCTCGGCATCGACGGCGCAGTGCCGCTGTTCCACGGCACCCAGGGCTGCACCAGCTTCGCCCTCGTGCTGCTTGTGCGGCATTTCAAGGAAACGATCCCCCTGCAGACCACCGCGATGGATGAAGTAACAACCATCCTCGGCGGGTCGGACAATCTGGAAGAGGCGATCCTCAATCTCAAGACCCGCACGAAGCCAAAGCTGATCGGGGTCTGCACGACGGCCCTGGTGGAAACCCGTGGTGAAGATTCGGCAGGCGACATCGCCGAGATCAGACTGAAACGCGCGACAGAACTCGCGGGTACGGAGATCGTCCTGGCCAACACGCCGGATTTCGCCGGCGCCCTCGAAGAGGGCTGGGCCACGGCTGTCACCGCGATGATGGAAAATATTACGCGACCTGGCGAACGGGCGCGCCAGTCGAAGAAGGTTGCAATCCTGCCCGGCTGGAACCTCACTGTGGCGGACATCGAGCATTTGCGCGAGATGGTCGAAAGCTTTGGGCTGCAATCGGTGATTTTGCCGGACCTCTCAGGCTCGCTTGACGGTACCGTGCCAGACCACTGGGTCCCGACCACCTATGGCGGTACGAGCATCGAGGATATCCGCGATCTGGGCACGGCTGGGCACTGCATCGCCGTCGGGCAGCATATGCGCCGCCCGGCCGAGGTTCTGTATAGGGCGACCGGCGTGCCTTACGTGCTGTTTCAGTCGCTGACTGGATTAAAGGGCGCCGATCAGCTCGTTTCCCTGCTGTCCTCTATTTCTGGCCAGCCTGCGCCGGCAAGGGTCCGCCGCCGGCGGGCGCAATTGCAGGATGCGCTGCTCGACGGACATTTCCATTTCGGAGGCAAGAAAATTGCGATCGCTGCTGAACCTGACCAACTCTATCAATTCGCAACGTTCTTCGTGGACATGGGCTCCGAAATCACGGCGGCGGTCACGACGACCGATATGTCGAAAATTCTGGAAAAGGTACCGGCGGAGTCGATTCAGGTCGGCGATCTCGGCGATCTGGAAACGCTTGCGGGCGGCGCGGATCTTCTGGTCACCCATTCACATGGACGCCAGGCCTCGCAACGCCTTGGCATTCCGCTCATGCGCATCGGCTTCCCCGTCTTCGACCGGCTCGGCAGCCAGCACAAGCTCTCGATCCTCTATCAAGGAACCCGTGATCTGATCTTCGAGGTTGCCAACCTGTTCCAGGCCGACAGGCGTGCGCCGACGCCTGACGAGCTTGATCCATTCCGCAAGCGGCAAACGCCAGGTGAGCCCGATGCGTCGCCTCTCACTCGTCACTGACGAGGTTCACCGTCCGATGCGGGTACGACAAGCAGGCGCCTTGCGGGTGGCAATCGCTACTCAGGACGTCAAGCAACTCAATGCCCATTTCGGGTCGGCCAAGCGCTTTGTTATCTACGATATGACGCGCGAGGAGTGGGAGCTCGTGGAAGTGATCGAGTTCGACGACGTCTCCGACGAAAGTGGGAAACATCGGGCCGAGAGGGATGACCGCATCACACCCAAGGTTGAAGCGCTGAAGGGCTGCCACCTCCTGTTTTGCTTGGCGATCGGCGGACCTTCGGCAGCCAAGCTCGTTTCGGCAAAAATCCATCCGATCAAGGTGCGGCAGGCTCAGAGCATCCAGGAGGTGCTGTTTCGAACGCAGGTAATGCTCAGGACCTGCCCCCCACCTTGGCTGCGCAAGGTTCTGGCTGAAGCCGGCGTTGCGAAACAGAAACCGTCCTTTGAGGACGACGACTGAAATGAGGAGGCGAAATGACCGACCCTGCGGTTAGCCCTGCTGTCGCCGAAGACGAGGTGGCGCTTGCCAGCCCGTTTCTCCAATCCCTCGTACGGCTTATCCGTGCTCAAGATTCCCACGGGTCATGGGACGGCAAAGCGGACGCTGAGTTGCTGGCCGACTTCATCGTCAGCAAGGAACAGCGCCGTACGATTCCACTCATCGGCGATCCCGATCCGGACGTGCTGTGGAGGCTCGACAAGTTCTACACTGCCGTCGCCCTTGCAATCGAGGAGCGCTGCGGCCTGATGGCAACACCGATGATCGAAATGAGCCATGAGGGCTTCGGGCGCGTGCTTTTCTCCGCCGGGCGGCTGGTCGTTCTGTCCAAGACCCTGCGAGACGTCCATCGGTTTGGCTTCGAGACGTTCTGCAAACTCTCCGCGGCTGGTACGAAACTGGTCGACGATGCCATCGCAGCCATTGAAACCTATCCCGAGGTGGCGCGTGCGTAATGGAAACGGGTTTGAGCAAAGGGGTCATGACAGGTCTTGAGCGGCGCGATCTACTCAGCCAATGCGGTCCAGGCCGATCGGCTCATGAGGCTGCGGCGATGAAGCCACTCGTCCTGATCTGTTCCCAAGATGCCGAGCTCTATCTGTTCCTCAGCCACATACTGGAGGTGGACGGCTTCGACAGTGAACTGGCAGGGGGCGCAAAGGAAGCGCTTGCACTGGCGGACGAACGGGAATTTCAGGCCGTGGTTCTGGACTGCGGGCCAGCGAGCATATCCGGCTCCCCAATCTGCTCCCGGCTCAAACAGCACCCCCGGACCGGCGGTCTGCCCGTTATCGCCCTGATCGCGCCCGGCGCCGAGAACCAGCACCTCAGCCTCCTCAAGGCTGGCATTGACGAGAGCTTTGTGCGGCCGATCGCGCCGGCCAAGCTGCTGGACTGTCTGCGAGCGAAGCTGGCGCTGCCCCTACGGGGCGAAAATGGTCTTGAAAACGGCGGCTGGCTCTCCTGTGGCGGCCTCGAGATGAAGCTCGATGCCCACCGGGTTCGCGGCAACGGCCACGACATTCATCTCGGACCCATCGAGTTCAACGTGCTGCGGCTATTAATCAAAGCCCCCGGGAAGGTCTTCAGCCGGGACGAACTTATCCGGGCGGCCTGGCCGCCCAACATCCATGTCGGTGCACGCACCGTCGATGTCCATATCAGCCGGATCAGAAAAGCCCTTCAGGCGGCTTCGCCCGGCAGCGTCATTCGAACCGTCAGGTCGGCCGGCTACTCGCTCGATAATCCGGACGGCTAAATCACCTGCCAGGTCTGGTCCCGCAGCCCTTTCCTCGCTGTGAGCTGGTTCGGCTTGAACTCGGGAGGAAATAGGCAAATGGGTTTCAAAAGCGTACTCTGCGTGACCGGCGCTGACGGTTCCGATCAGGACGTCAGAACTGCCGCCCGCTTGTGTGTCGAAGTCGGCGCGCATCTTTCCGTGCTGATCCTACCGCCTCCGATGCTCATCATGTCGTATTATCCGTCGATTGGAGATGGTGTCCCGGAATGGCCTGTGGGACGTGGACTGGCAATTGCCCGATTGAACGATCGTTTTCGGGCAATCGATCGATTTACACAGGACGTGGCGAGACTGGAAAGACGCTCCAAAGATCTCCAGAAGCTGCTGGGATCCATGTCGCTCTCATTTGACATCGACACCGACTGCTGCGATCCGGCTAGCCTGGGTGAATTGGCACGACAGCGGGCGCGCTGTTCCGATCTCACGATCATCGGACCGGGCCTTCTGGATGACGAGACTCTCGGACCTCCTGTAGTCAACGGCTGCTTGTTCGATACGGGAACGCCGGTGCTCGTTGTGCCGATGGGGGCTGAGGCAACACTGTGGCCACGGCGCGTTCTGGTCGGTTGGGATTCGCGCGTCGAGGCTACCCGTGCGGTTCGGGAAGCGCTAGGTCTCCTCTGCGTTGCTGAGGACGTTCGTGTCGCCCTGGTCGACCCGAAGGCGAATTACAACGGGAAGGGCGCGGAGCCTGGAGCCGACATCGCTGCCTATCTCACTCGACATGGTGTTCCGGTGTCGGTTGACCTTCTGCCAAGTGCCGGCAAATCGGCCGGTTCGGTGCTTGCGCAGCACGCAATCGACACGTCTGCCGAAATGATCGTCATGGGCGCTTATGGCAGCCGTGGATTACGTGAGCGACTCTTTGGCGGTGTGACGCGATGGATATTCGAGAAGCCGACATTGCCGCTGTTTTTGGCGCGCTGACTCGTCCGGAGTTGCGACGACGCTGTTCGACGCTCTGCTTCTTCCCGGGTGACCTATTCTGATGCTAGCTGCACAAGAAAGGGGACGGCGAGAAGCCCCTTGCAGGATCTGCACGCGGCGCCACTGGGAATATGACCCCCTTCTTCAATTGCGCCTGTGGTTCTGCTCACCCGAGATGACACCGCACGCGCAGGGCAGGGAAAATTCCGTCGAATACGGCGGGGACAGACGTCCAGTAGCGAGAATTAGGCTCTGTCTGTCCGCTCGACGATGTCGGACTTGATCAGGAATCCCGAGATCACAAAGAAGATAGTCGACCATAGCGAACGCGCTGCTGACAGCTGAAAAACCAGCATGACATAGGACAACCGAAACAACGTCGACGGAAGTTCATGCAGCTGATCGTCCTCAGAAGGTCCCGAGCAGCGATTTCATTCGTTGGCGTTTGTAAAATTTAATCGTTTTTCGATGAAGCGCATCTACGGCAAGAATGCGGGCCACCAAATGCGACTAAGGACTCCATGCCAGATCGCGACGCGAATTCAGGTTCTACCTTCATAAAGGCGGGGCCTTTTAAGAACGGGCTTCCAGCCGACTTGCCGGGCGGCAGGAGTTTTCGCGGGCAGTGCGTGGACCACCACCAACATTGCCCACCATTGCGAAATCGATGAGACCGTCCTGGGGCTTCATCAAACTGCGAAGTGCCATCCGCGTTCGCCCCGGCTGCGCAATTCTAACCAACTCCGCGCGGCGAAGGCAGACCGCCCGCATGATACAAAGATCCCATGAGGCGACGGGCGGCCGCAGATTTGGAGTGCGCCCCTGAGGCCGGACAGCAACAACATTACGCCACCCTAGTCTAGCTTATGGCCTTGGGAGATTCTGCGATCAAGCCTCACCCAGCTGTTAGCTGGATTCAGTTTGCGCTCGCCACAAGCGGGTGTAGGCGCCTTCACTTGTCACCGGATCAGCATGCTTTCCCTCCGCAACGACCCGCCCCTTTTCTAAGACGACTATTTTGTCGGCCCCACGGATGGTGCTCAGTCGATGAGAGATGACGACGACAGTCTTGCCGTCCCGACGCAGATCCTCGACCACGCGTAGGACAAACGCCTCGGCGACGGAGTCGAGTGATGACGTCGCTTCATCGAGGATCAGGCTCTCCGGATCCCGGTACAAAGCACGAGCCAACGCTAGGCGCTGCTTCTCGCCCCCGGAGAGGCGCACGCCGTTCTCGCCGAGATAGGCCTGGAAGCCACCCGGCCAGCGCTCGATCACATCCCTCAGCCCTGTTTGAGCGCAGATGCGATGGATCTTCGCGATGTCCGGCTCGAATTCGCCAATTGCGATGTTGTCGATGACCGATCCCGAGAACACGTCGATCGATTGGGGCACCGCAGCGACGACCTTGCGCAGGGATACGGTCGAGAGGTCTTGGATAGCATAGGGGCCAATCCGGATGTGCCCACCCTCAAGGGGGTAGACATTCTGCAGCAGCGCCGCAAGGGTGCTCTTGCCCGAGCCACTTTCACCCACAACCGCAGTCATTCCCCGCGGGGGAAGGTGACGCTAAGATCCTGGAAAAGGTCCAGCTGCCCGCCATAGCGGAACGTGACATTCCCCAGGTGGATGTCGCCAATGCCGCATTTGGTGGCGTCGATGCCCCCACCGCTTTCCGGCTCCAGGTCGAATATATCGAACAGGCGATCTGCCGCGATAAAAGCATCCTGAACGACCCGGTTGGTCTGGATGAGGCTGGCAACCGGCCGGGTGACATAGCCCAGCAAGGTATAGCAGGACAGTAATTCGCCGGGTGTGACGGTTTAATCCAGGGCAAGCGTCGTTCCGTACCACATCAGCATGATGGTGAATAGAGTCGCGAGGAAAGTCGAGGTGCTGTTTCCAAAGATCGAGATCAGGCCGGAGCTGTAGACGGAGTGCAGCATTTTGATGAAGCGGGTCTCCATCTTAAAGTTGGCAAAGCTCTCCATGCCGGAGGTCTTGATCGTGGAGACAGTTCCGAGTGATTCCACCAGTTGCGTCTGCAGTTCGGCAGCGCTCACCATCACAGCGCGCTGGCGGCCCCTATTCAGCCGGTTAATGGTCCAATAGACTGAGAGGTACAAGGGGATGGAGACCGCCACGACCAAGGCGATCTTCCACGAGTAGAGGAACATCAGCCCTAACGAGAACAGTATCGTTAGCACGTCGACGAACATGTTGATCGAGACGTCGTTCAGGACGCTCCTGATCTTCACCGCGTCATTCATGCGGGAGATGATTTCGCCCATGCGCATGCTGTCGAAGAAGTTCTGAGGCAAGCTCAGGATGTGATTGTAGTAGCCGAGGATCAGCTGGACGTCGATCTTCTGCCCCGTTTGCAGCACGAGCCGGTTTCTGAGGAGATCGACCAGGATCTGCACAACCAACATCAGCAGCATGGCGACACTCATCAGGTTGAGCAGATTGCGGTTGCCCCAGCATTACGGTGATGAAAGGCAGCGACGCCAAGGCCGCAGCCCAGAGAGCACGATAATCTTGTAGATGATCAAAGCTCTCTCTGATCCTCGAGAAAGGATGCTCTCTGCAGTGCAGTTGGCGAGCTCAGGAACAAGTGAGATAATGATGCCGATCTCGCTGGTTACAATGATATTGGTCGATAATGTTGCCAATCATTCACCATGTCTTCGGCGCGTACACCAACGAATCCTACCGCAGAAGCTAAGGCTATGAACCAAAGACCACCGGAAGTTGACGATCCCGCTTCTCGGGTTGGCGCGGTCAATCCGTATACTGATGTCTCGGTATTCATTGGTTTTCTTTTTCAAAACGATGAATGTCGGCCTATCATTCTGCCGCTTGGCAGCACTCCCCCGCGTCCAATGGCGGCGATACCCATGCCGACCACGCAAATAGAGGCCAAAAAGGCGTTCTGTAGCTTTATTCCCAATCCAACTGAGATTGCGTCGGCCGAACATCACGCTGCCGGCAAACCCAGGCGACAACTGCCTGGAGATGACCGAGGTCAACCCCAGAGCAGTCTCGAATAAAATAAATCACTTAATGATGCTTAACATATTCTATCACAGCTGCTATACCAAGAGCTATCGCAGCAACTCAGCCAAATATTTACGACGCTAGCCAGAACCACCCTCCGGACGTTGCACGTGCTTCTTCGCGCGTTAACTCGATCAAACCATAGGCTTGCATATTGATCTTCATTTTTTCTTTCATAGATCGTGAAATTACGGGATGAAACAATAGCTGCATCGTAGCGGCGTGTGCCGCCGCACAAGGAGATCATCAAATGTCGTGCCAACTGTACAGGAAACTCCAAACAGCGCTTGCGCATCGTTAGAGGCTTAGTTGCGAACGCGGCCACACATCGGGCCGAACATCACCATGTCGCGAATTCGACAAACCCGACAACAGTCTACCAAAGTCGTTCTGATCGTCTGGAGAGGATGCTCTCTTCCGTACACGTATGCTTCATTGTTCCCGTAGAGAACAGGCACATCAGTCAACGATGCTGTCGGCCGGCAGATCGCCGGTCCTCCTCTCATAGAGCCCAAGAGAATGAATCCGTGATGCCGGTCGGCGGCGTGTGGTGCCAGGCAAAGAGAACCTCAAAAGACATCCCAATCCCACGGGGAGCGTCTTAGAACCCTGTTCAGCAGATTCGACGGCTACATGGAGTGCGCGCGTGTCACCAGCAAAGCATCGCGGATGGCGGACCCGACAACCGGAAAACCGCCAGCAGGGACTAAGTCGTCGCGTTGGGTTGGCAATGAGGTCAGGACCCGTATGTCGGACAGAGGCCGGACGGCCTAAGCAACCGAGGCTGTGTCCACTGGGTCATAGTGCCTGCCATGACGCAATTCGACCGATCGGCCGCTTGGGCCTTGCCCGGCGTACGGTTTACCCCTCACTGTCCGATATCGGTCAATTTCCTTGTGGCACGCTAGATGCAAGGGTCCTTCTGAACACATCAAGGATGCCTCCTATGATCAGGCCCACGGAAAAATGCTATCGCCGTATTCGAGACCGCGCCCTCGCGAATCCTCAAGCTGCTCAAACGTCGGCGGCTTATGTTGGAGGGAGCGACTGCGCTCGATCAAAACACGGGATAAGCTTGGAAAGCATCTCGCTGACCGAGACGCGATCATTCGAAGCGGGCAGCGGGCCGTCGATCGCGCCGCCCCACACCTCGCCGACATGAGTGTCGATCTCATCACTATGCTGGGATCCACGGGCTTCACAGCTAACCACTCGAAAGCTTCTAGCAACTCCAGCGGCGCGGAGGAGAATGCCCGTGTGGAGCGTAAACCAAGTGGCCGATATTCGCCGCGATCGTCGCCTGATTGGGAAACACCTACACGAGCAGAGCAAGTAGAGCTCTCTTGCATTGGAGTGGGTGCCGGGCCGTCTAATTTGAGCCTTGCGTGTCAGATACACGAGCAAATTGGGCAAGGGGCCTTGTTCCTGGATCGGCAAGTCGACTTCCGCTGGCACCCAGGCAGCGCATTCGATTCCTCGGAGCTCCAGGTCAGCCACTTCAAGGATCTGGTCACGCTCGTGAATCCGCGATCAGCCTACACTTTCATAAACTACCTGCACGAGAACGGGCGTCTCTACCATTTCCTGAATGCACAGTTCGAGGCCGTGCTCAGAGCTGAGTTCGAGCAATATCTGAGCTGGGCCTTCCAGAGGAACCCGCTTGTCAGGGGCGGCCAGACGGTGCGCGAAATTCGCTTTGACGGCGAGTTTCGGGTGCGCACGGATAACGCGGCTCTCAGCGCCAGAAACGTCGTGATCGGCATTGGCAAGCAGGCGAAAGTTCCGCCTCAGTTTAAGGGGTGGACTGGACGCAATCTGTTCCACTCATCTGAATTACTGCACATCCACCCTGAGGTGCACAAAAAGCGTGTCTGTGTGGTCGGCGGGGGACAGTCGGGAGCCGAGGTGCTGTTGCATCTTGTCGGCCTGCCGGAAGAAGGGCGGCCTGCCTCAATCACTTGGGCCTCGCAACGCGAAAACTACCTGCCCCTCGACGACAGCCCGTTCACAAACGAGTTGTTCATGCCCTGCTTTTCGGATCGTTTTGCGGCTATGAGCGAGTCACACCGCAGGCTGTTCCTGAGGCGTTTTATGCTTGCTTCGGACGGCATTTCGGAAAGCACTTTGCGCGCTGTTTATCGGGCGCTGTACCGCCACGCATTTCTTGAGCCAAACCAATGCGCAATCGCACTGCGGCCGGGCTGCACGGTCTTGCACTGCACCAATGCCGGCGCGGCTCACAGGCTGACCCTGCGGCACGGCATGGACGAGTTCGAAGAAGTCACGGCCGACTTCGTCATCCTGGCCACCGGTTACGAGAACGCGATACCAGCCTTCCTGGAACCGATGGCGGACCGGCTGGAAAAGATCGACAATGAACTGGCCATTGGCGACGATTTTTCGGTGAGCTGGGACGGACCGTGTGACAGACGCATCTTCGTACAAAACGCGAGCCTCGGGCAGCGCGGGCTGGCTGATCCGAATCTAAGCCTACTGGCCTGGCGAGCGCGTCGCATCCTCGACAGCCTTCTGGGGCGCGCGCCGCGCGCCGACTCTGAGCATCCCGGCTTCATCAGCCCTACCTCCGCCGACAGCTGGTTCGACCCCGTTGCAGAAATGGGCGGCGGGATATGACCCGCCGACTACGGATCATCAGCGGTGGCATCCAAGGAACGATGTCGTCCTTCGCCGTAGCGAAAGCCGGAGCCTTCTCCGAAAACATCGCAACTGAACCAGCTGGACTCAGCGGCCCATCTCATGACTCCGCGAGCGAGCATTTCGCCTTCGGCCGCAAAGACCCTAGCAGGTCGCTCACTCGAAACTGCGCAGTGGCCTTGGTGGCCATTCCTGGTCGACGCTCAGCGGAGGGTACCGGCCCGTAGCAGTGGGCGTCGTGGCTCATCGGTGGAGCTCATGTCGCGCATGTGCCGGCCCTGATCGCCCAGCCCCAATGGGACCGTGTCGCAGAAGTTTGTGTGGGGCACGGCTTGTGCTGGATCAGACCGCACGAAAGGTCGCCTACCGAGCAGCCGCATCATCAATAGCATGGTCGGCCGTGTACCCTTTAGACGTACCGCCCCGCAGACGTTTACAAGCCTCGACGATCTCTCCAGTGAGGAGGGACAACAAAGCCCTGCAACATACCCGGAGCGGAACGTGCTTAGCACCGCCGCCCCAGATGCCGTGGAGTACCGTCTGCGTCGATGCACAGCCTGACCCGAGCCCGACTGCCATAAGCGGGAGTTAGACCACCGTCCTACGAACAGGAGGCTTTTCGTATGTTGACTGACGCACAAAGAGAAAAGTGGCATAAGGACGGCTATGTCAGGCTCGAAAGGTTTTTCGATGCCGTGGCTGTGGAATGCATTTCCAGTTTTGTTGAAGACGTATCACGCTGGGAGGTCAGCGATGACAAATGGCTCATGTGGTTCGAGAAGACGACGGATAATCGAAAGATCACCTCGAAGGCCGAGAATATTCTCGACTTCCATGATCCATTGCGTCATCTGCTCCTCGACGATCAGCGCATAGAGGCTGCCGTCGAGGAGCTGCTTGATGAACGGTCGCGCAGGCTCAAGGAGTTGCTGATTATCCAGTATCCCGACAGCGGCGGCTATCGCCCGCATCAGGACATCTATCACATTCCACACGGACTGCCCGACCGGATGGTCCATGCGGTCGTTGCGGTAGGCATCGACGACTCCGACCCGGACAACGGCGGCCTTTTCTTCAGCCCCGGCAACCACAAGAAGGGGATCTTTCCCATGGATGCCTGTGGCGTGATTGATCCTGAGGTCGCCGAAACGTTCTCCTGGGAACCCGTAATATGGAAGGCTGGCGACATCTTCATCTTCGACGATTACGCACCGCATTACTCGCAACCGAACAAGAGCAACCGTTCGCGGCGGACGCTCTACTTGGTCTTCCGGCGTGCTTCAACCGGTGGGCCGACCCGCGCCGAATATAATGTGCTTAAGCGCGCCGTTAATCCGCCAGAGGGCAAAGTGGCCGATCTAGACAATCTCAAGCCGCCAAACGGCATCTTCTACCGCGATTGAACTCACGCAGCTAGGCGAGGCATGCACAGGAAACTGATCGGCTGCTCAAAATGCGGAGAGCATTGCGTTTTCGATTGTGGGCTGCTGGAGCAGCGCCGCAGCCGTCACGGCTTTGGCACGACGATTGTGGGGTGATCGCCGGGCGGTCTTCCGTGACGCCTAAAGCCGTACTGGCGTGCCCGTCTTGGCCCGCCTGGGGGCTAGAGTTGGATTATTCTGGAGGGAGCGCCAACGGGTCCGGGCTGCCGCCTCTCTTCGTTACTTGCGGCAGAGGCTTTGCGTTGGCGGCCGAAGATACCACTGCTTGAATAGCTGAGGTTCGTTATGCGCAAATCCACGTTTTCTCGAACGGAACTGTCGCGGGCGTTCGGTATTGACGTGGCCACGTTTGGAACCGGAAGCGCGGGCACCGGATTTTCATTTGGCAAGGTGGCACCGGGCGTCACATCCGAGCTCCACCGGCACGACGAAATCGAGGCTTTCGTAGTCCTGTCTGGCGCGGGCAAGGTCAGGACCGACCAAGGGGAAATCTCGATCAAAGCCGGCGACGTAGTTCTGTTCGACCCATTTGAAGCCCATGTACTACATAACGATGGGGACGAAGATCTAGATTTCGTGGATGTCTACTGGCGTGACGGCAAGGTCGCCCTCGATGCCGCTGCACAGGTCGCGGCTCCCGGCCGGCCGATCTTCGTCTTCTCCACGCCGCCGACGCCTAATGGCGATCTGCATCTGGGGCATCTTTCTGGTCCTTATTTGGGTGCAGATGTCTACACGCGTTTCCTGCGCATGAAAGGGGCCGAGGCCTATCATCTGACTGGGAGCGACGATTACCAAAGCTACGTTGTGACGCGTGCCGATGCCGATCAATCGACGCCCGCAAAGGTGGCTCGCCACTACGCGCACGAGGTTCGCACCACGCTTGGTCTTCTTGACTGCGAGATCCACAGCTTCCTACAGACGATGGGCGATGCCGCTTATGGCGAATTTCAAGCCGCGTGTTTCCGTAGTCTTCTGAGCAGCCGGCCGTAGATGTGACCGAGAGCCCTGCGCTGTTTGACGCCGTGACAGGCGATTACCTTTACGAACCGGATGTTAGCGGCCTCTGTCCCGATTGCGGCGCCTCCGCCGGTGGCAACATCTGCGAGGAATGCGGCGCCCCGAATCTATGCCACGACCTGGGTGCAGTCCGGTCGCGGCACTCGGCCCAGGCGCCGCTGGTCGGCTTCGTGCGCCGCCCCGAACTCGCTCTGGAACGGTGCTATGTCAACATAGACCGGCATTTAAGGGCGTCGGGCGCCCCCGTTCGGATCCTGGACCTCTTCGCGCGTCTACGCCAACGCGCCGACCTTTCCGTGCCCATAACCCACCCCTCGAACTGGGGCCTGCCGGCCGAAGGACTGCCTGGGCAGGTCATCTGGGTCTGGCCGGAGATGGCTTTCGGATTCCTTTACAACATCCAGACGCTAGCTCGCATGCTTGGGCGCGACTGGAATGCGGCCATGCCCAGCAACGACTGGCAGATTGTCCATTTCTTCGGTTTCGACAATTCCTTCTACCACGCGCTACTCTACCCCGCTGTTTATGCCGAGGTGTTCTCCCACTGGACCCCGCGAGTCCGGTATCACGTGAATGAGTTCTACCTGCTCGATGGGCAGAAGTTCTCGACCAGCCGCCGCCATGCGGTGTGGGGTAAGGAGGTTCTGGGTCCAAGGACAGTCGACGTCGTGCGCCTTCATTTGGGCCTGACACGCCCGGAAGGTGAGCGGACGAACTTCACGCTGGACGCGCTACACCCCACCGACAATGAGGTGTTCCAGGCGATCTGGCTGAATTGGCTTGATGCGCTGCACCGGGAAATCAAGCAGGACTTTGGTGGCTGTGTGCCCGACGCAGGCGACTGGGCTCCCACAGATCGCGCTTTCCTTGCTCGGATAGAGAACCATCGCGCAGCGATGGAACGCACCTATTCGGATGATGGCTTCTCGGTCCGTCGCGCGGCCGTGCAGGCCTGCGATTTCGTGCGCGATTGCGTAATCTACCGTCAGGCGCAAGACTATGCAGTGGCGCGAAGTCTCTATCTCGCTCGCACCCGGACTTGGCTCGCGCTTCAGGCAACGGCCGCTGCTATCCTTGCGCATACGCTCGCACCGCTGATGCCCCGATTTGCCACAACGCTTGCGCGAGGCATTGACGGCGTCTCACCCGAAACATGGCCCACGTCCGTGCGGCGACTTGCGCCAGGGACGATCTTTGATCTCGGACCCCTGCTCGCGTTCTATGCCAAGTCAGAAAACCTTAAATGACCAGCGAGCGTATGAGCTAGCCGAACCTCGACCGGAGGTGCGCGGCAATCAAAGCCCGATGAAGACAATGTCTTTACTCGCTGCCGCTGACGCCTGAAGGCCGCTACCTAGCTCTTGAGACCAGATTTGCCAACTGAACCAGCAAATGGTTGACGCCGAGCTTCCAGTCCTTACTGCCGCAAATGCCGGTGTGGGCTCTGCGCTGAACAACCGCTCCGGCATTGGGGGATTGCCGTCCGAGTACGGTCAAACCCGCCATGGGTCGAGGCACTGGAATCTGCAACGCTGCCGAACCTCTGTCATGAAAATAATGGAAGGTGCATGCGGCATCCGCCCTCTAGCGAAACAGCATACGCGCTCCGGCAGCTCGCACTCGATATGCCCGGCCTCATCGACCCGGCGCTGTTCGCTGTTCTAAGCGATTTACGCACCAGAGATGCGTGTCCAAAACCTGACAGCCGGCAGAAAACATGTCGGGATGGAAACAACCGTCCTCTTGGCTCTGTCCAACTTATTGAAGCCAATAAAGCGTTTGCAGCGTGCCAGGCGCGCTGGCACGGCCTTTGCTCGTTGAGGGGCGGCGATGGTGGGTTGACCCGCATGAGACCACGCAACAGGTGTGATGGCCTTCCGTGTGTTCCGGTCCTGAGGGTAGTGCCAGATCGCTTATGGGCGCTAACGAGGTCCGGGAAAAGCTTTTGGAGAACAACATGGTGTTGCGTATCGAGTCCCCGGCTCCTCCGATCAAAGTCAGCAACTGGGTCCGTGGCAAGCCCCTCGCGAACTTTCAACCCGGCAAGGTGTACCTTGTTGAGTTTTGGGCGACTGGATGCGGACCTTGTGTGGCGGCGATGCCCCATCTGATGCAGCTACAGGACAAATTTAAAAATAGCGGATTTGAGGTGGTCGGAGTCGCAGCTAGCGAAGATGGCCCGACCGCGGAGGAGACGCGGACGAGCTTGGATGCTTGGCTGGTTCAGAGATTCCCCAATTTAAATTATCGGATTGCCCTCGATTATACAGGCGAAATGAACAGACTTTGGATGAAGGCGAGTTCTTCTCTCGGGATTCCTGCCTCGTTCCTGGTGGACCGCGACGGCCGCATCGCATTCATCGGCCACCCATCGGAACTCGATGACGTTTTACCCAGAGTTATAGGAGGAAGCTGGCGCAGCAGCGACGAAGCGAAAGCCGCCGACAAAGGGCGGATCGATGGGAACCAGCGCACAGCGCGCGAACTGGCGCTGACCGAACCGATATACGCCAAACTCCAGCCGGCGATGCAGGCGCAGGAATGGAAGGCGGCACTCTCGGCCGTCGAAGAAGGCCTCGCTTTGATGCCAGACAATTACGGGTTCCGGCATACTCATGCGGATCTTCTGCTTCACAAGATGCGCGACTTGGAGACCGGCTTGCCAGTTATGCGCCAACTAGTCGACGACGCTATCGACAAGAAGTTTGAGGCCGTGTCCTGGATGGTAATGGCCCTGAAGCAACTCTTCGATTCCTCGACGAACAACTCCCATCTTCCTCCTGCTGAGCGCTTCGCGATGGGCAAAGAGCTGTCTGAACAGATCTTGGCACTGAGTTCCCCACAAAGCGACGGCCCCCTCAAATTTGTTTGGTACGTTCCGGTCGCTCAGTATTATTATGAGTGTGGCAACAAGGTTCGCGCGATCGAGCTGATCGAGGTTGCGCTGAAATCGCTCGACCTTCCGGAGCCAATGCCAGCCCACATCGAACAGTACTACCTTACCCCCTTGCTCCAAGCCATGGCCAACTACACGGGTGAGAACGCCTCTTACGCGGATCTCTGCGTAGTTCCGCAAAATAAGGCTCCGGAAACTCAAACCGCAGCCGCCTGATGAGCAAAGATCACAAAGGAACACGTGGAATTGAACCTGGCCGACTGTCTGCGGCGGCGCGTCGGCAGGAAGTATGCCCAGGGCAGTAGAGGCGGGATCGTTTGCTGCAAATAGAGGCTCAGACATTAGTGACCAACAAGCGGACACGGCGCGGAAGAGAAGTTCGAGCCAAATTTGGCCTGTCTTTGAAGGCATCACAGTTCAGGGCGTATTCGAGATCGGCCACGAAGACGTCAACTGCGTGGAATCGCGCTTCCCACGCCAGCCGTGGATTGCGCAGGTGTGCCCGAACTCGGCGTATCGGAAAGCGGAAATCCTCCGTTGCGGACGAGGAGTGGATTGAGGAAACGAAATCTCTCGCCTGGCCTGCCGTCAAAAAGGAGCGACTTGCCCCTGTGGACCAACGCCTCCCCTGCGGCTTATCCGATGCTCAGGGACTCACAGGGCTCATGCAAGGGAAATCGGGGATCGAGCCGCTGGCCGGCTTCATCGTCAAGGAACTGCGCCGGAAGATCCGATCATGCGCGATCCGGATCTGCATGTGGAGGCACTATGTTTCCGGCGGAGATAGCGATCGAGGTGAGCTCAGGCGTGATGAAACGCCACAATAGGATTGAAAGTTTCTGGGCCTCTGGCTCATGCTTTTTGCGGACGGCAGTTGGTCGTTCTGTCGAGGCGTCCGGCGGTTGGGCTTCCAGGCTTTCAGGGAAGTCGCGGACGGAACCAAACTGGTCGATGATGCGATTGCAGCTATTGCGATGTCGCGGGCGTGAAAAGACCGATTTTCAAGGAAGGATCATGTCAAGCTTGGATGAGATGGTGAAGAAGGTCCGAAAGCTTCAACTGCGCGCAGCAATTGCTAAGACGAACCTGCGCGACCTTGCCGAGGGTCTTCCGGTGAAATGGACTGAGATAGAGGAAGTGGCCGACAAGGCGCACGCCGTTTACGCGGAGTTGCACGGTGCCAGGAGAGAGCTCGCGAAAATGAAGAGTTTACAGTGAGGAGCGCATTCATCACGCGTGACGGTTCCAGATGGATACCGGAATATCTGACGACCATAGATGGCAAGATCTGTATCGGCTGCGGGCGCTGTTTCAAGGTCTGCTCTCGGGAGGTCATGCACCTTTACGGAGTAGATGACACGGGTGAAATCCTCGGCGCCTGCGACGGCGGTGACGACGATTTCGATGGCGAGCTCAATCGCATGATCATGGTCGTCGACCATGCCGGCCGATGCATTGGTTGCGGAGCCTGCGGGCGGGTCTGCCCAAAGAACTGCCAGACCCATGTCGCGGCAGATCAGATCGCAGCATGAGCTGGATGATTTGACGAGACAAAACGAGGAGAACGGCATTGCGCTTCATAATCTTTTGTCGGTTCCTCGGAGTGGTCCTGTGCATCAACGCTGTGACGGTTTACTGCGCCTCGCATTCGATCCGTCTAGCAGTGGTCACGACGCTGGGCTGTTCGTTGCTGCTCCAGATCGGCTATTTCGTAAGTGTGCTGTTTCTGATTTGGCGATCCAGCTGCGCTGGAAACGCCGGGCAAGGTGCTGAGCTTTTCGGTTCCCAGGAAGTTCGACACCAGTCGCCCGATGAAGAAGAACGTAGGAATGAAACTCAAGACGTGTCCCAGCGCAATCGAATGCTAGGCATATCGCTGCTCCTCCCATGAGGCGCCTTATAACAAGATAGGAGCACGGATTCATCACTTTGGATCTACTATTGAATATTGAACTGATCGATGCCTGGTATGGTTGCGGGTGATGGCATTCTGATTGTTCTAACGCCAGGGGTGCAGTTTCGGTCCATAGACATGGATTGCTTCGTCTCGCTGGCGAACGAAGCGCCGGAAAACATAACAGTGGCGCTCTGTTTGAACATCCGAAGGCAGCCGACTTCACCGTCAAATAAGCCTCTTACAAAAAGCTCTGCGTCGCTCGTTCAGCTCAACCACGTGCCGCTGGAGAAAACATGCTGAAAAAGTTCAAACGCTACCCGCTCACCTTTGGACCTACGCCCATCGAGAAGCTCGACCGCCTCGGCAACCATATGGGCGGCAAGGTGGAGATCTACGCCAAACGCGAGGACTGCAACTCCGGTCTCGCATTCGGCGGAAACAAGCTGCGCAAACTCGAATACATTGTTCCTGATGCGATCGCGTCAGATGCCGATACGCTCGTCACCATCGGCGGCGTGCAGTCCAACCACACGCGCATGGTCGCCGCGGTCGCCGCCAAGATCGGCATGAAATGTCTTCTGGTTCAGGAGAGCTGGGTCCCACATGAAGATGTCGTCTATGACCGGGTCGGCAATATTCTCTTGAGCCGCATCATGGGCGCAGAGGTGCGCCTGGTCGACGAGGGCTTTGACATCAGTATCCGCGACAGTTGGGAAAAGGCGCTCTATGATGTCAAGGCAAGGGGCGGCAGACCTTATGCGATACCAGCCGGTGCCTCTGTCCACCAATACGGCGGCCTTGGTTATGTCGGGTTCGCCGAGGAAGTGCGCGCCCAGGAGAAACAGCTTGGGTTTGCCTTCGACTACATTGTCGTTTGCACTGTGACGGGTTCAACGCATGCCGGCATGATCGTCGGGTTCGCCGAGGACGGTCGCCAGCGCAGCGTCATCGGTATCGATGCCTCTGCCACTCCCGCAAAGACAAAGGCGCAGGTGCTTGGCATTGCCCGACATACAGCGACCCTCGTCGAGCTCGGAACGGAACTTGTCGAGGATGACGTGGTGTTGCTCGAGGATTACGCGTATCCGCGCTATGGCATTCCATCGGAGGAAACCAAGGAGGCGATCCGTCTGTGCGCGCGGCTCGAGGGCATGATTACCGATCCCGTGTATGAGGGCAAATCAATGCAAGGCATGATCGACCTCGTCCACAGAGGCTTCTTTCCAGAAGGGTCGAGGATCCTCTACGCGCATCTCGGCGGCGCGCCCGCGATCAATGGTTACGGCTACACCTTTCGCAGTGGCTGAGGCTCGATAGTCTTAAAGGCAGAAGTCTTGTTTTATTAGCATGTCGCACTTGCAAGTTACAGCATGCTGTTAATTCAGTGCCACCCGATATCAGGCCCGTCGTCTCCTGGCCATGGAGCCCAACGCCGTTGGGACGCCGGACCTCCTTGCTATCCTTTTGCGTGTTCTGTCGTCTCAGATGGTGAAGCTCACGTTGTAATCGGTCAGGAAATCCTGCAGGGTCAGGATTTGCTCTACCCCCCTGAGGTTGTCGGTCGTATCGAGCAACGCGCGGGACCTGTCGACGGACAACAGCGGTGCCACTGCCGCATTGCGGTCATTCAGCAGCGCGGTGAACCGCATGCGCAGCATTCTGTCATAGGTGGCATCCTGGATAGCGGGATACGCACTCTTCACTCGCTGCACCACCGACTGCGGGAGCAGGTCCGCGGTGGCGGTCGCAGCAGGCTCTTCTCGCGCCCGTCGAAAGTCTTGTGGGCCCATGGGGTGCCGAACACGTACTCGACGAGGCGGTGGTCGCAGAAAGGGACCCGCACCTCGAGACCCAAAGCCATGCTCATCCGGTCCCTGCGGTCGAGCAGCGTCGGCAGGTGACGCGTGAGAAAGAGGTAGCAGACCTCGCGCATGCGAGGCTCGTGCGGATCGGCCGAGGCAGGCCCGGTCAGAGCGGGTACTTCCGCAAGTGCCCTGCGGTACTGCTCGTCGAGGTAGCCGGGAAGGTCGAGTTTCTCGACCAAGCCGGGGTCTAGGGACCGCCGAACGATATCGTCGCTGTCTTCGATCCAGGGAAACGTGTCGGCTTGAACGTGCGCGGGATCGTGGAAAACGAGTAGCCGCCGAAAAGCTCGTCCGCGGCCTCCCCAGACAGGGCCACCGTCGAGTGTTTGCCCGATGGCCCGGAACAGCAGGTAGAGCGAGCTCTCTAGGTTATCAATGTCAACGGCAGGTCCGGGCGTGAAGGGTAGCGGCCCGCACGTTCGGGTCCATGAGGTCGTCTGCGGACAACGTGATGTCCGTATGGTCAGTACCAAGGTATTTCGCGACCTCCTGCACGTACGGCCCGTCGGGTGTGGGGCGCCACGGGCCGGGGACAAAGTTGTCAGTGTAGCCGACGAAGTCGACGGCGAACGACCGTATCCGTTCGTCGCTGAAGCCCGCGGCCAGTGCGGTCATGGCCGAGGAATCAAGCCCGCCCGACAAGAGCGTGCATAGCGGCACGTCGGCGATGAGCTGCCGCTGAACTGTGTCATCCAGCAACTCGCGGACGTGCCGAACGGTGGTAGGCACATCGTCGGTGTGCCCTCTGTCTGTGAGCTGCCAGTAGCTCATCTGCTGGACGCCGTCGCGGGTCACGCGGACGATGTGGCCAGGACGTACCTCACGCATACCGCGGAATACGGTGTTGTACGGGTCGGCGACGGAGCATAGGGTGCGACGAAGCCCGTCGGCGTCCATGGCCCGTTCCGCGAGACTATTAGGAGCGGGTGAATGCGCGCCGGCGTCAACAAGGGACAGCGCTATTAGGCGAATGTCTGGCGAAAGAGCGAGAGTCCCGCTATTTTCGGTCGAAGACCAGAGAGGCACATATCTCGGACCGGAGCATTATTGCCAATCGACATTGATTGAAGCGAACGAGCCCAGACATTTGGCGGAGAGGAGGACTGGCGCAGCAGCGTCCGTGTTTCTTTTTCCTCTAAATTCTCTTCCTCGTTGTGGTCTGCGGCAGCAATGCCCGTGCAACACGCTAGTCGTTTCAGCATGCGCACATGCTCAACTAGCCCCGACCGGGCCATCCGCTCAGCCCGGTCTCAGCATTGGCTACGCCGCGCGCGATCGCGATCAAGTGGCGCTGCGCCTTAACGGAACGGCATGGACTAGCGTCGGCGCAAGGTTTCCCCCTGAATGTCGGGTACCCGACAGGAACACAAACCTGCTAACCCATTGCTTTAATGATAATTTCCTTTTTGGCACGTTCCATGCTTGAGACTTTCCGAACGCATCAGCGGATGTCGTCCTATGATCAGGCTCACCGAAAATGCCCGCGCCGCATTTAAGGCCGCGCTCTCGCTGGCCGCCAAGCCGGCCGAAGGTCGGCGCATCATGGTCGAGGCGGGCGGCTGCGCCGGATTAAATCCGGAATAGGTTTGGAAAGCATCTCGCTGACGGCGACGCGGTCATCGAGGCGGTCGGAACTAGGACATACGTCGATCCCGCCCACGAACCACATGTCGCCGGCATGACTGTCGCTCTCGTCACTGGGCTGGGATCCTCGGGCTTAAATCACCGTCTAACAACGCTGGCACGACCTGGAGATGGAATATTGGATAATCTTCTTAAACAACTCCGCTTATGGATAAATGAGGCTTTCAAGGATTTTTCCAGCGAGCATTCGAGCGCGCATGTGTCAGCGTGCGGCGTCGTCTTTTTTGATGACGACAATTGTAGCTACGGCGGGCGGAACTATCGATCGGCTCTCCCGCCAGCATCATCTGGCTATACCGCAGCAACAAACAAACTCAATCAGGAAAACGAATACAATATTCCGCCCATGACCGACCGCTAAATCCATTATGTCATGTGCGTTTACAATATACGACTTTTACAAAAAGCGCTCAAAAACTGAACTTAACATAAAATAACTTTATGCCGCGGTTGGCTGGAGTAGAGGTTAGCGGTGCCTTGTGTGCCGAATACGGCACCTTAGACCCGGCAGCTTCGTGCACCAGTGAACACACCTGCGCGATCGCGGCTGAGCAGAGACTATGGAAGCTCGCGGATGACTGCAGTTCCTCAACTTGGAAAGTTGGCAATCGGAGTTCCCGACCAGGTTTCTTTGGTCCCCACGACGGATTTGCGAATGGCAACCAAGGAGGCATTTGCGGTCGAGTTCGGCCGATTTCTCGACCAGTCTTATGATATTGCTCAACCGGAAAAGTTGTTCGGCCTGGTAGGTTCTTTTGCCCTGAAGTTTGATTGCCCGTGGATCGCATATGGCCTTCTTACCCCCAATCAGAAATTTTTGAGGCCGGTCCGGCGCGATCCTGCGGTCATGCTGAATTATCCTGATGAATGGCTGCAGCGCTATATCGATATGGGATACGACAAAATAGATCCCATCATTAAGACAAGCCGAAAGCGGACAGGAGCCTTTCGTTGGAGCGACGTGTACAACGACTCAAGTACGACAGAAGACGAACGTCGCGTTTTCGACGAGGCTGCGACGTTTGGTTTAAAGTCGGGCATTAGCATTCCATTGCACCGCCCGGATGGTAGCCTTGCAGTCGTGAGCTTCGCTCAGAGTTGCGACCGAGAGTTACAAAATATAACTATCACATACTTGCAGCTCGCAGCCTTACACTTCCACCTTAGAATCGCCGAGTTCGCGAATTCGAGTGGCAACGAAAAGCCAGTTAGTCTCTCGCAAAGAGAAACGGAGTGCATTCTATGGGTGGCCAGAGGAAAATCATCGTGGGAAATAGGAAAAATTCTGAAGATTTCGGATAACACCGTGAATTTCCACATAAAGAATGTGATGAAAAAATTGGACGTTGCTAACAGAACGGTCGCCGCTATCAAGGCGGCCAGTGCCGGCATAATACAATTGTAAGGCGTGCGTCAATATAGTGAAGGATAAGGCAGGTATGTCACGTCTGCAAAGAACTTCGCATCCCTGGAAATTCTGATCGGGTACGCCAGGAGAAAGGGGCTGGCGTCCCGAACAGACAGTCGGCCGGTGGGGCGTGGCGAATACCGAGCGGGTGCTTCGTTCGCTTGTGAGACCGCAGCCTCCTCGCGTTCACAGCCGATGTCGCCGGTGGTCCTCCTCCTTGACCCTTGAGCCCTGACCATCTCGCACGCGCGCGTCTCGCCCGTAAAGCCAGCAGCGCAGGCACAAACACCTTATAAGGCTTGCGGGTGCGGCACGCTCGACACTCTCGAACAGTTGCCGGCAACTGACGCCCACAGCCGGCGCATGATGTGGTCGTTGATGCAATCAAGTGCCTGACGAATGGCCGCATTGGCTTCTGCCCGCGAGAAGAAGGTCTGATTGCGCAACCGCCCCAAGGAGTCCTGAAGACAAGCTGATGCAGGGGACGTCGGGCTCAGCCTTGTAATTGTCGCCAGTTTCAGAACCTTCCACCGGATCTCGTCGACGACGGCGCGCCATTGGGCATTTGCTGGCTCGGCCTCCTGGGGAAGCTGTGGCGATGGAGTCCGCGCCGGCCGATCTTGCCGGCATGGGTTGCGCGACGCGCAGCGCTGCCACGTGGTGTTGAGCACCTTGGTGACGGCGGCCTTCAGGCCCTGGTGGGTATCGGAGACGACGAGCTTGACGCCATGTACCCCCCCGCGGGTGAGCTTGCGCAGGAACTCCGTCCAGATCGGCTCGTGCTGGTCTTCATGCCTAGAGCACCGTCCTGTTTAATCCGGTTCAATCCTGCGGCTTTGAAGTAGTTGGCACATTCGGCTGGGGTGAAGAGGTCGATGACCAGGCCGACCGTGTCCCACAGCGCGGCGATCGTTCTTTCGGCCTTTGCGCGCAGCATCGCCTTGAGTTTGGCGAAGGCGTTCTCAATCGGATTGAAGTCGGGACTGTAAGGCGGCAGGTAGAGCAGGTTTGCCCCTGCGGCCTCAATCGCGTCGCGCACGCCGGCGGCCTTGTGGGCGGGCAGGTTGTCCATGACGACTACGTCGCCCTCCGACAATGTCGGGACCAGCACCTACTCGACATAGGCCAGGAACACGTTGCCGTTCATGGCGCCGTCGTAGACGAAGGGCGCAGTCATGCCCGTCAGCCGCAGCGCTCCGGTGAAGGTCGTGGTCTTCCAGTGGCCATGCGGCACGCCGGCCCGGCAGCGCTCGCCGCGCGGCGCTCTGCCACGCAGGCGGGCCATCTTTGTGGAGAGTCCGGTCTCGTCGCTGAACACGAGCTTCGCCGGATCGAGATCGAGCTGGCCGTCGAACCAGTCCCGGCGCCGCTTCAGGATGTCGGGGCGATCCTGCTCCAGTCCGTGCGCGGACTTTTTTTGAATGTCCAGCCGTGACCGCGAAGCCAGGCGCTCAAGGCGCTGCGGCTGATCCGCACCGACTGCTCGGCGACGAGCCGCTCCACCATCTCGTTCAGCGTGATGTCCTTGCGCTCCTCGATCAGCCCGACGATGAAGGCTTCATGCGCATCGAGGCTGGAGGCGCGACGGCGGCCCTGCGGGCGTGGCGCCAGTTCGCCGATCTTGGCTCGCGCAATCCAGCGGATCGCGCTGGACACTCCTACGCCGAACCGCGCCGCCGCTTGCCGCGCGGACATGCCCTCGTCCGAAGCCTTCAAAACCCGCGATCGAAGATCCCCGCTCAATGCTCTTCCCATCGTCGTCCACCTCCATCGAGGTGGATGTTGAATCGTAAGTGCCCGGTGACGACCGCCTTCCCTGGCGGGGTTCGGATCGGATATTGGTCGGGCTCTGGACGCTGAAGATAGTGTCCACGAGCGGACACGATCGCGACGGATGGAGTGGCAGGCCAACATTCTCGTGGCGAGACGGTGCGCGCCCGCCGGCGCAAGTCATACACTCTCGAAGAGAAGCAGCGGCTGGTTGCCGAGAGCTGTGAGCCTGGGGCGTCGGTGTCGCTGGTGGCGCGGCGGCATGACATCAATGCGAACCTGTTGTTCACGTGGGGCAGGCAGATGCGCACGCCGACGTCGGCGGCTTCGCCGCTGGAATTGGTCCCCGTCGAAGTTATCAGCAGCGCGTCGGCTGCCTCACCAGCCGCGGCGGCCGGGGCGGAACAGCGCGGCATGATTGAGATCGTCCTGGTCGGCGGTGTGCGCGTGCGGGTGGACGCCGAGGTCAGCGAGGCAGTGCTGCGGCGGGTGCTGTCGGCTCTGAAGGCGGTGGCATGATAGCGCCTGGGTCTGGGGTGCGGGTCTATCTGGCGACGCAGCCGTGCGATATGCGCAAAGGGATGGATGGCTTGGCCGCCCAGATCCAGAACGTGCTGGCCGCCGATCCCTTCTTATGCATCGGGTGAGATTTTGTGGCGGAGCCGTCCTCGTGCCAGCCGGGGTCTGCCAAATCTGGAATCCTCCGCCACATAATATTT
>NZ_JBVVQX010000018.1:61058-122760 GCF_055811675.1 Mesorhizobium sp. WSM4808 | reverse complement strand
GCCGCGAACCCATCATAAGGGGGAAAACTGTTACCTATCTATCCGGTTCAAACTGTTACCCATCTATCGGCTGGACAGCTGGCCGCAACGCCGGCGCCATCCTTGCAACGCCGGTGATTGGCGAAATGGGCGATGACAGCGTCCCTCTCCCCGTCACTATACGGGGAGAAGGTGCCGGCAGGCAGGTGAGGGGCGGCGCCGGCGCCGGGAAAGGCTGGCTAATTTGATGCGGCGAACCCTATTTCGGCTCCGCCGTCACAGGATCGTAGGTGATTTCAACCTTTGCCTTGTCCGCCGTGTAATAGGTGACGGTGTAGGCGCCGCTGTCCCAGTCGACCTCGTCCACATAGCGAAAGCCGTCGCGCTGCTCGACCTTGGCGATGATCTCCGACAGCTTCTTGGCATTGGGCGGCGGCAGCAGCTTGTCGTCCGCGGCCAAGGCTTCCCCGCCGGCGAGAAGAACGGCGACGCTGGTCGCCAGAAGCAATCTGGACATGGCTTTCCCTCAAGTTTCGTCGGACAGAAACTCGCTGGCGTGCCGGTTTGTTCCGCAGCCGGAATGCGTGCCGATTCAGTCCACCGGTTTGCAGCTGCCCGAATGAGGGCCGCCGCCCGTTTGACTTACGCGGCGCGTCGTTGAGCGGGGTGGAGACCTGAACGGGTTCGGCGAGGGTCGACGGCGGTCACGATGCTGTGGTGGTGATCGCAATAGACGCGATCCGCCGAAGTTGGCCCGGCACAGAAGCGATAACCGCCGGGCACTGACCGGTCTTCGCTCACCGGGAAGCGGCACTGATAGACGCCTAGCTGAATGAGGGGGACGTCTTTCGAAATCGGTCTGACATTTTCTGGCATGGTTTTTCAGGTTCCTGGTTCATAGCCATTGCCGGCTGACGGCCGCTGTGCGACCGCGTCAAAGCGAGCTTCTCTCGTTTTGGAGGGCTGTGGATCACCATATGGTGTTGGTTGCAGTGCCAATGAAGCCCCGAAACCCTGCTTTCGCAAGCCAATCATTGCGACTTAAGGCCACACCGGCTGCTGGGCGGGCGGGCTACGGAAGCGAATACATTTTGTCAGCAGACAGTGTGGTCGCGTCCCGGAGCATCTCTTCGAACCGTTGCGCCGGTGCTATGGTGTGCCTGCATGATCAGACAGCAGGGATATGAGCCATGCCCGAAGTCACCCGCCGTACACTTCTTGCGTTCACCGCCGTGGCCTCGGTCATTGAACCGAAATTTGCCGAAGCGGAAGGGGCCTCACCCGAATTGCGGGCGCTGATCGGAGCCCATGAAGCCAGCTATGTCGGGCTTCACAGGGCTGTTCATCGAGTGGGCAGCAGCAGCCACGAACGCAAGAGGGCAGACCGGATCGAACAGGAAGCCTTGCTGGCCATCTGCTCCTATCCGGCGATCAGCCGAGGCGACCGCCAGGCCAAGGCCGATTACCTGTTGACCGCTGAGGCTCGGGGTGAACTCGACCTGGAAGAGCACATGCAGGCCATCCTGCACTCGATGAAGCGCTGATCGCGGCTCGTGCATCTCCAGACATCGCCGACTTCCGTAAGGATTTTGGTGGGCGATGCAGGGATTGAACCTGCGACCCCACCCGTGTGAAGGGTGTGCTCTCCCGCTGAGCTAATCGCCCGCTCGTTGCCCGAAGGCCAAGCGAGCCGCGATATAAGGGAGGCAGGTGCGGGAAGTCAAGGCGGTGTCCAGCGTTCTGATAAGGATCAGATTTGCTGCCCTCACAGCCCTGTCTGCGACGCGGCGCCGGCCGCCTTTCGGTCAGTTTCCAGCCGCGGCGATCAGCCTTTGCGCCAGATCGAGCGTCAGCGCATCGAAATGCGAGATCACAGCCGAGGGTTCGAATTCGCGGACATGGCGGTCGGTGTAGCCGAAATCGACTGCCACCACCGGAATGCCGGCGGCTTTCGCCGTGTCGATGTCGGTTTGCGAATCGCCGACCATCAGCGCGCGGTGCGGGTCGCCGCCGGCCAGCTTGATGGTCTCGATCAGATGGCGCGGGTCGGGCTTGCGGAAGGCGAACGTGTCCTGGCCGGCGATGGCCGCGAAATGTTTGGTCAGGCCGAGCGCCTCGATCAGCGCCAGCGAGTTGGCTTCGTATTTGTTGGTGCAGATGGCCAGGATATAGCCGGCATCCTCGAAGCGCGCGATCGCCTCGACGACACCGGGGTAGGGGCGCGACTTGCCGGGGATGTTGAGCGTGTAGTGGTCGAGGAAAAGTTTCAGCAGCCGGTCGTGCTCCTCGACGGCAAGCGATCGCTGATGGGCGGCGTGCGCCCGCTCGATCATCACCCGGCCGCCGTGGCCGACGAAACGCCTGAAGCCGGCTTCGTCGACCGCCGCGATCTCGCTGGCGGCCAAGCTGTGGTTCAGGCTGTCGAGCAGGTCCGGCGCTGTGTCGATCAGCGTACCGTCGAGGTCGAACACGATGATCGGTCGGGTCATGATCTGTCCTGGGCAGGTGTGCAATGGGCAGGCGATAGCGGCTGCGGCGCGTCATGGCAAGCTGACTGGGGGCAAGCCGGCTTGGCAATCGCTTCAGACCGGTGACAGTTTCAACGTGTGGCGGGACCACCAATTGTGGAAGCCGGCGCTGCCCCTCATCGCCCTGCCGGGCACTTCTCCCCGTATAGTGACGGGGAGAAGTGGCTGGCCGCAATGACGGCGCCCTCCTTGCAACGCTGGTGATTGGCGAAACCACCGATGAGAGCGTCCCTCTCCCCGTCACTATACGGGGAGAGGATGCCGGTAGGCAGGTGAGGGGCGGCGCCAGCGTCAGGAAAAAGGGTGACGGGGCGAATTCCAAAACCTGAACCGATTGTCCTGGGCGAGCGCGCCGGGCAAGCAGGCCCCATCGGACCGGACATTTCGCGGCGAGCTTCCAGAAATGAAAAACCCGCCACAGCGGCGGGTTGTTGGCGCAAATCAGCACCATGGGCAAAAATGTAGCATAGCTGCACTCACCGGTCAAGGAAATAATTCCTATAATGGCATCGCCTAGGGGACCCGCCGCCTGGGGCTTTGACCGGACCGGCAAAAATGCTACGAGCCCGGCAGCGAATTTCCGGGGCAATAACCGACATGGATGCAAGGCAGTTGAAGGTCGAAGCCGCGCGGGCAGCACTTGCCCATGTGAGTGACGGCATGCGGCTCGGCATCGGCACCGGCACAACGGCCGAGGAGTTCGTGCGGCTGCTCGCCGAAAAGGTCGCCACCGGCATGACCGTCATCGGCGTGCCGACTTCGGAGCGCACCGCGTTGCTGTGCCGCGAGCTTGGCGTGCCGCTGTCGACGCTGGAGGAAACGCCAGAGCTCGATCTCACCGTCGACGGCGCCGACGAAGTCGACCCGGAACTGACCCTGGTCAAGGGCGGCGGCGGCGCGCTGCTGCGCGAGAAGATCGTCGCCGCGGCGTCCCAGCGCATGATCGTCATCGCCGACCGCTCCAAGATGGTCGAGACGCTCGGCCGTTTTCCGCTGCCGATCGAAGTCAATCCGTTCGGCCTGCGCGCCACTGAAATCGCGGTTGCCGCAGCGGCTGAAAAGCTCGGTCTTTCCGGGCCGGTCACATTGAGGATGACGGGCGGCCAGGCTTTTGTTACAGACGGCGGCCATTTTATCCTCGATGCATCTTTTGGCCGCATTCCGGATACAAGAGCGCTTTCGAATGCTCTGCACGCCATTCCGGGCGTGGTCGAGCATGGTCTTTTCATCGGGCTGGCTTCAGCGGCCATCATCGCCGGCGGCGACGGCATCCAAACCGTCCATGCCGCCCGAAAACCAGGGAGTTCTACCGATCATGACGTTGCATAACCGGGTTCGCAGCCTTTCCGTCCTTCTGGCGGCCTCGGCCGTTTTCGCCTTTTCTTCGCCGGCGTTTTCGCAGGATGTCACGGAATCGCACCTGAAGGCCGCCCGCGCGGCGGTCGCTGCGATCCACGCGACCGACCCGTTCGACAACATCCTGCCGCAGGCAGCCGCAGCGCTCGAATCGCAGCTGATCCAGAAGAACCCGGACATGCAGGAACTGATCGGCAAGACGATCAGCGAGAAGGCGCTGGCGCTGGCCTCGCGCCGCGCCGACCTCGAGAAGGAAGCCGCACTTGCCTACGCAAAAGTGTTCTCCGAAAAGGAACTGACCGACATCGCCGCCTTCTACAATTCCGATTCGGGCAAGAAGCTGCTCGATAGCGGCCCGACGGTGACCCGCGAACTGGTCAAGGCAGCCGACATCTGGCAGAACGGCCTCGGCCGCGATCTCGCCCAGCAGGTCGGCGAAACGCTGGCCGCAGCCGCCAAGGCAAAGGCGCAGGCTGCACCTGCCGCGCCCGCCGCCGGAGCCGCCGCTCCGGCCGATGGCGCAGCGCCCGCCGATGGCGCGGCCCCCGCGGACAACAACTGACCCCGCATTTTCAAATGGCCTTGCGGCCTCCCGCGAAGCCCGGCCTGTCCGGGCTTTTCTTTTGACGGTTTGCGGCCTACCTGTCTGACACATTTCTGAAGCCTGGGAGCCGCGTCATGGCTGGTTACGACTACGATCTTTTCGTCATCGGCGGCGGTTCGGGCGGGGTAAGGGCGGCGCGTGTCGCCGCGGCTCTCGGCAAGCGAGTCGGCATCGCCGAGGAATATCGCTATGGCGGCACCTGCGTCATCCGCGGCTGCGTGCCAAAAAAGCTCTATGTCTATGCCTCGCAATTTCCCGAGCATTTCGCCGACGCCGCCGGCTATGGCTGGACGGTGCCGGAAGCCAGTTTCGACTGGCAGACGCTGGTCGCCAACAAGGATCGCGAGATCAGCCGGCTGGAGGCCATCTACGTCAGGAACGTCGAGGGCGCCGGCGGCGAGACCTTCCACTCGCGCGCCATGATCGTCGATCCGCATGTCGTGCATCTTCTGGGTGAGGATCGCACCATCACGGCAGACCAGATCCTGATCGCCACCGGCGGCCGCCCGGCGGCGCATCCGGCGCTGCCCGGCCATGAACATTGCATCTTTTCCAACGAGGCTTTCGACCTCAAGGAATTGCCCAAGGCGATCATGATCGAGGGCGGCGGTTATATCGCCGTCGAGTTCGCCAACATCTTTCACGGTCTCGGCGTCGACACCACGCTGGTCTATCGCGGCAAGGAGATCCTGAGCCGGTTCGACATGGACCTGCGGCGCATGCTGCACGAGACGATGGAAAAGAAGGGGATAAGGATCCTCTGCCATTCCGTGTCCGAATGGATCCGCAAGCGGCCGGACGGCCGGCTCGACGCGCTCGTCAGCGGCGGCGAGGTGCTGACCGTCGACCAGGTGATGCTGGCCATCGGCCGCATTCCCAACACCGAGAATATGGGCCTGGAAGGCATCGGACTGGAGATGACCAAGACCGGCGCCATCGCCGTCGACCAATATTCCCGCACCAACATCGACAACGTCTGGGCGATCGGCGACGTCACCAACCGCGTGCAGCTGACGCCGGTGGCGATCCATGAGGCGATGTGCTTCATCGAAACCGCCTTCAAGGGAAATCCGACCGCGCCCGATCACGAGACGATCGCGACCGCTGTCTTTTCACAGCCGGAGATCGGCACTGTCGGATTGTCGGAGGACGACGCCGTCAAGCGCTTCCCCGACATCGAGATTTACCGCGCGACATTCCGGCCGATGCGGCACACGCTGTCCGGGCGCGACGAGAAGATGCTGATAAAGCTGGTGGTCGATGGCGCGTCGAAGAAAGTGCTTGGCGCCCACATATTGGGGCCGGATGCAGGCGAGATGGCGCAGCTGCTCGGCATCCCGCTGAAGGCCGGCCTGACCAAGGACGATTTCGACCGTACGATGGCCGTGCATCCGACAGCGGCGGAAGAACTGGTCACCATGTACAAGCCGACCTATCGCGTGAAGGACGGCGAGCGCGTCGATTGACGGCAAATCCGGGTTGAGGAACTCCGCCGCGGCAAGGTCATGCCACGGCGGAGATAGTCGCTACAGCAGCGTGCCGCGCAGGATCACCAGCGCCACCGAAAAGTAGATCACCAGCCCGGTGACATCGACCAGCGTGGCGACGAACGGCGCCGATGCGCTGGCAGGGTCGTAGCCGATACGTTTCAAGGCGAACGGCAGCATCGACCCCGACAGCGAACCGAAGGTGACGATGCCGACCAGTGCAGCACCCACCGTGGTGGCAATCAGCGGCCAGTGCGGGCCATAATCGTAGAAGCCCATATATTGCCACAGCGCAATGCGGCAGACGCCGACCACGCCGAGCATGGCGCCCAGCACCAAGCCGGTGGGCAGCTCACGCAGCGCCACCCGCCACCAGTCGCCAAGACCGATCTCGCGCAGCGCCAGCGCGCGGATGACCAGCGAGGTCGCCTGCGAGCCGGAATTGCCGCCGGAGCTCATGATCAGCGGGATGAACAGCGTCAGCACGATCGCCTTCTCCAGCTCGCCCTCATAGCTCTGCATGGCGTTGGCCGTCAGCATCTCCGAGATGAACAGCGCGCACAGCCAGCCGCCGCGTTTCCTGATCATGGCGAGGAAGCTCATCTTCATGTACGGCTCGTCCAGCGCCTCCATGCCGCCGAAACGGTGCGCGTCCTCGGTCGTCTCCGCGACCATCGTGTCGATGATGTCGTCGATGGTGACGATGCCGAGGATCTTGCCATGGTCGACGACCGGAAGGGCGAGCAGATCGTATTTGGAAATCGTCTGCGCCAGGGTTTCGCGATCGGTCAGCGGGCCGACCGTCACCGGAAGGTGATCCGGCGCCACCGTCATGATCGGATCGTCAGGCTCACCGGTGATCAGCCGGCGCAGGCCCGTCGAGCGCACAAGCAGGTGCGTCGTCGGATCGACGATATAGATCGCGTAGACGGTCTCGCGCGTCCGCTCGACCTTGCGGATGTAGTCGAGCGTCTGCCCGACGGTCCAGTCCGAGGGCACGCTGACGAACTCCGTCGTCATGATCGATGCGGCACTGCCTTCGGGATAGCCGAGGATGGACAGCAGCGTTGCGCGCAGCGGCGGCGCAAGCCCGCCAAGCAGCTCGGAACGGGCCGGCTCTTCCAGCTCGCGCAGGATGTCGGCGGCACGGTCGACCGACATGGCGGTGAGCAGCTTGCCCGCCTTGGCGCGTGGCAGCGCCTCCATGAGTTCGGACGCGCCGTCGAGTTCCGGCTGGTCGAAGATCTCGACCAGACGTTCGAACGTCACTTCACAGAGCAGTTCCGTCGCGTTCTCTCGAGGCTCCCTGTTGAGGGCTTCGACAATGTCGGCGACGTGATCGTTGGCTAGGATACGGGCAATCGCGACGGCCTCGTCGCTTGCCACCGTGGTAAATTCGTTCATGGCTCACTCCTTGCCGTCCGGCAGGACATGAACCATGTGAGGTCACGTCAGGGCGGACGGCTGTTGCGTTCGACTGTGACTGTCGCCAGGCATGGCGCGGTGACCTTTCCGCTTGCGGGTTCGCGTTTTTACTATCTGCAAGCGGGCGCAACATAGGAGCGCGCCTTGCCGTGTCAATCGCGGTGAGGAGGGAAAATGCCGACGAGCGGCCAAGATCGCGAGACTGTGATCGCCGGCCGCCGTTCGCCTCGGCAGACCGGGGTGGAATAACCGTTATTTCTGCTTCAGCCGGCGCGAGAAACGCAGCCACTTGTCTTCGACCGGCCTTGGGACCGGCCTGGGCTGCACGAGAATGGTGGTGAGCTCGGCGGGCAGGGTCGGAACCAGCGGCTTCTTGGTGGCGACGCCGTCGGCGATCGCGACGATGCTGTGATAGAATTCGCTGCCGCTCATCGATCTCGGCGCAACCGCTTCGTGCATGACGCTGATCACCGTGACATCGGGGCAGTTGTCCTTGATGGCCTGGTGGAAGGCGACCTTGCCGT
This sequence comes from Mesorhizobium sp. WSM4808, assembly GCF_055811675.1. Lineage (NCBI taxonomy): Bacteria > Pseudomonadati > Pseudomonadota > Alphaproteobacteria > Hyphomicrobiales > Phyllobacteriaceae > Mesorhizobium > Mesorhizobium sp. WSM4808. The sequence goes on along the minus strand of NZ_JBVVQX010000018.1, from coordinate 114,857 downwards.
CGGGGTCGAGCGCGCCGGTCGCCTCGTCAAGGAACAGCAGCCCCGGCTGCTGCAGCACGATGCGAGCCACCACCAGCTTCTGCTTCTGGCCGCCCGACAGCACCTGGTCCCAGCTTTTGCCTTCGCGGCTTTCGTCGGCCATGTGCTCGATGAAGTCGCCAAGCCCGGCCTTGTGCAGCGCCGACGCCACCTGCGCGTCGCCATGGTCGTGCTCGGAGCCCGGCAGGCAGACCAGTTGCTTCAGCGACACAGGCTGCAGCTTAACCTCCTGGGCGGCATAGAAACTCTTCACGCCTTCGGGGAAGACGATGGTGCCGCGGCCATAGGGCCACAGGCCGTTGATCGCCTTGATCAGCGAGGTCTTGCCGCAGCCGGACTCGCCCTTCAGGAAAGTCCATTCGCCGCGCCGGAAGCGCAAATTGGCGGCGCTGAGGAAGGGCGTCGCATCCTCGCCTTGATGCGCCAGTTCGAGCTTCTGGATGGTCAGGCCGAAAACCGGGTTCTGGCTGGTGTAGTGGAAATCGGAGCGGCCGGTCTGGCTGTAGAATTCCTGCGGATGCTGGACATTCTCGATCGCGTTGGCCAACTCGGTGACACGCTGGCTGTTGGCGCGCAGCGTGGCGATGGCGGGCATGACGTGGATGAACCACGAACACTGGCCGATCAGAGAATTGACCAGCTCGGAGCCGGTTATATAGCCCTTCAGATCGAGGCGGTTGTGGATGAACGGCACGAGGCCCGGTCCATAGGCGACAATGCGGGCGCCGATGAAATTGTAGATCAGCTCGAACGACATATAGACGGTGTTGACGATGTTCAGCCGCGTCCAGGTGCCGTCGATATCGACATAGAGCCGGCCATGCATGGTCCTTTGCACGCCTTCGCCCTGAGACGCCGCGACATGGAAGGAGCGGCGCAGGAACGTCGTCAGTTCGCCGCGATAGCTGCCTTCGGCCTTCTGCATCCTGACGTTGAGGCGCTCGAGCAGGCCGCCGAGCTTGACGGCGATCCATGTGTTCAGCGGCACATAGGTGGCGACGGCCAGGAAGGCCAGGATGGCGCTGCCATAGCTGCCGAGGAACTCCAGCCCCTTCACCTCGACGGAGTTTTCGAGCAGCTTCTGGCCGACGAAGAAGAGCGAGGTGGCGACGGCCAGTACGCCCATGGCGAGCCCGATGGCGCCCCCGGTCATGTCCTTGATGGATTCCTGGACACGCTGGTCGATGTTGTCGGGGGCCGGTGCGCCGCTGCCGGTCGATGCATGCTGGGCATGGAAATGCGTATGGTTGCCATCCAGCAGCGCTTCATTGAAGCGGCTGTCCAACCAACCGCGCCATTTGCGGTGCAATGTCGCCGAGACAAGATTGCGGACGCCGGTGAAGCCAGCGTCCTTGAGTACCACCAGCAGCACGAGGACGCCGGCATTGATCAGCAGCGAGCGAAGCGGCGTGGTGTTGGCGGCGTCATGGAAGAAGGCGATCGAATTGACCAGTTCGCCGGAGGCTTCGGCGAACCAGACACCGGCCTTGCTGGACAGCGCCGTGAGCACCGCGATCACCAGCGTCAGCGTCCAGGCTTCCTTCCAGCGGTCGGAAACCCAGTAGGCCCGCATCAGGCCCCAGAAGCTGCGCATCGACGACACCGGCGTCAGAAGCGATCGCCCTGCGGCATCGCGAGGTGTTTTTTCCGGTACTGACTCTTGCGATGGTCTACCGACCCGAATCACGATCCCGCCCAAACCTTTTTTCTTTTGTTACGGATGGTAACACCAATTGATCATTTTCCATTAATTTAAAAACCGGCCCGACCGGATTGCCCCGGCAGCCGTTGCCGTGAGGCAACAGATTACACGCTGAAATGTAGCGACAACGGTCGGCAATAATCAGAATATCGATATTGATTTCAGATACTTGATCTTCAATAAAATGCCGTCGATGGAGCTTCCCCTGGGGAAGGCTTTCACACGGTTTCGTGAACTCGAAGTCGTGTCGAGCGATCGGTTTTCTCACTGCGGACGGCCCAGAGAGCTCGAAAATTTGCGGTTCGTGACTCGCCAGGAATGCCGTGGTCGTCCTTGCCAGGGGCAGGAAGTGACGGGAGAATCGATCGAGCGGCGCGTTCCGTCTTGTCCGGTCAGCTGAGGGACTGCGTTTGACAATTCATCCACCTGGGATTGAACCTTGCCCGGCATCGTCGACATTCATGCATATTCGGTTCTCCAACAAGGAAGCTCCCAATGCTTGCACGCGCGGCCGCAATCCTGTCCCTCTTCGCCTGGCTGCCCCTCGTACCTTTGGCGCATGCCGGCGCGCAGAGCATCCCGGCCAGCGCCGAAGGCCAGATCGAGTTCAACACGCCGTCCGGCAACATCGGCTGCATCACACGCCCAAAGGCGGCACCGGCACCTATGAGCCAAAGGATGGCGGCCCGGAGCTGAGTTGCTCGCGCGTCGAGCCGAGCTACGTCACGATTATCCTGGGTCCGAAGGGGCCAGCCACTCTGATCAAAAACCCAGGCGAGCAGGGCTGCTGCAGCGATGTCGACAAGCTTGGCTACGGCAACAGCTGGAGCGCCGGGCCGTTCTCGTGCCAGTCGTCAACCAAGGGACTGACCTGCACGGCCACGAACGGCCATGGATTTTTCATCAGCAAGGCCAAGGCGACGGTGAAGTAACGTTTGCTGCTGTCGCGGAGAGGAGAGGGCGGTCGGCTCAGCCGGCCTTGTCCAGTTCGCCGCGCGCCTTGGCGGCGGCCACCTGGCGAATGGCATCGGCCAGCGTGTCGGCATCCTGTGCGCCCATGACCGCGTACTTGTCCTCGAGCAGGAAGCACGGCACGCCAGAAATGCCCATGCGCGACGCGGTGGCGATCTCGGTGCGCACCGCCTCGACATCGGCCTCGGTCGGCAAAAGCGTGGCGACCACGGACGCATCCATGCCGGCCTCTCGCGCCGCCTCGACCAGCACGGCATGATCGCCAATGTTGGCGCCTTCCTCGAAATTCAGCTGGAACAGCCGGCGCACAAGCCTGTTCTGAATGGCTTCGCCGGCGGCACCTGCCCAGCGGATCAGCCGGTGCGCATCGAGCGTGTTCGGCGCCACCTTGATGGCGTCGAAGACAAAGGAAATGTCTTCCGCTTCGCCCAGCGGCTCGATGCGGGTGTGAATCTCGCGGATGCGCTCATCACTGCCGAATTTTGCCAGCATGTATTCGCGGCGGTCCTTGCCTTCAGGCGGAATGGTCGGATCGAGCTGGAACGGCCGCCAGCGGACATGCACGTCGACATCGCCGACGGCGGCAATCGCCCTGTCGAGCCGCTTCTGGCCGATGAAGCACCAGGGGCAGACGACATCGGACACCACATCGACGGTGATGGCGTTCAATTCGCTCATCTCGATCTCCTGATCCCTCAGTTGGGTTTGCGCCACCATGTTGGCAGTTGATACCCGAATATGGGCGTCTTTTGCGGATGTTCCAGGTAGTTCCAGTAGGCAATCCATTGCTGCGTGTTGTGCTGCATCGGCACCATGTAGTTGCCGGAGATCAGCAGCCGGTCGAGAACGCGAACGGCGGCAACATAATCCTCCTTGGAGCGGGCGCGCAGCATCGCCTCGATCGCCGCGTCCACAGCCGGATCGGCGACGCCTGCGAGATTGAACGAGCCTTCCGTCCTGGCCGCGGCGGAACTCCAGCGCCCGCTCTGCTCGATGCCGGGCGACAACGAATTGTTGAAGCCGCTCGATCCGATCAGGACCTCGAAATCGAAGCGCTGCTTGCGCGACTGGATCTGGTCGCCGTCGAGGCTGCGAATGGTGAGATCGATACCGATCTTCTCCAGCGTGCGCTGGTAGATGCCGGCAAGGCGCTCCTCGTCCTGCGATGCGGTCAGGATTTCGAAGCTGAAGGGTTTGCCTTCGGGATCGAGCATCGTTCCATTCTGCACGTGGTAGCCGACACTTTTCAAAAGATCGAAGGCTGCCTTCAGCACGCGGCGGTCCTGGCCCGATCCGTCGGTCACCGGCGGCCGCCATGTACCGTCCATGACATCGGCCGGGACGCGGCCGGGGTAGGGCGCCAGAAGCGCTTTCTCCCTGTCGTCGGCCGGATGGCCGATCGCGGAAAGCTCGGAATTCTGCCAGTAACTCATCGTGCGCGTGTATTTGCCGCCGAACAGGTTCTTGTTGGCCCATTCAAAGTCGTAGAGCATGCCGAGCGCGCGCCGCACGACAGGGTTGGCGAATTTCGGCAACCGCGTGTTGAACAGGAAACCGGTCACCACGGGCGGAATGCCGGTGTCGAAGGTTTCGGCGACGACGTCGCCCTTGTGGAAGGCCGGAAAATCGAGATCGCGCTCGCGCTTCACCGGATCACTGTCGTCGTCGATGGCGCAAAGGCCTTTCTTGAACGCTTCGAGCTTGGCGTTGGCGTTGAGGAAATACTCGATGGTGATCTGGTCGTAATTGTCGAAACCGCGCTTGGCCGGGACGTCCTTGCCCCAGTAGTCCGGGTTGCGCTTGAACACGATGCGCTGGCCGGGCTGCACCTGCGCGATCCTATAAGGGCCGCTGCCGATCACCGGCTTGAGCGTCGTCCTGTCGAAAGTCTCCTTGTCGAAGGCGTGCTTCGGGATGATCGGGGTCAGCGCGATGATCAGCGGGAATTCGCGATCGGCCTTGTCGTTGAAGGTGAAGCGCACGCTGTGATCGCCGGTCTTTTCGAGCTTGGCGACCCTGGCCATGCGATCGCTGTAAGGCGGGCGGCCTTTCTCGGTGTAGACGTCATAGCTGAACAGCACGTCCTCCGGCGTCACCGGCTGACCGTCCGACCATTTGGCCTTCGGATTGAGATGGAATTCGATGCTCTTGCGCTCCGGGTCCATGTCGGCGCTGTCGGCCAACAAACCGTAGAGCGTGAAAGCCTCGTCGGCATTGCGCTGCATCAACGGCTCGAAGACCAGATTGCCGAAGATCGTATCCATCATGCCGCGCGCCGTCGTGCGCAGGCTCTTGAGGATGAAAGGGTTCAGATTGTCGAAGCTGCCGACGACGCAATAGGTGATCGAGCCACCCTTCGGCGCGTCGGGATTGACGTAATCGAAATGCGTATAGCCGGGCGGTAGCGCCGGCTCGCCCTGCATGGCGATAGCGTGCTTCGGCTCCGATGCGGCCGGCTGATGCGAAAGGGCGAGAAACGATATCCCGGTGATCAGCCAAACAACAACGCGGCCCATGACCGTCTCCTTACTGGGTCGGCTTGATGATTCGGTGTGCACCCTAGCATGAGGCGGCTGCGCGCCGGCCAACCGCGCGTTCAACAATTGCTGACGCCGGGCTGGATTCGGCCTCGCTTGCAGTGTAACACGCCCTCCGAAGTCATTCTGTTGCCTCATTTCGGCAACAGGTAGCTGGACCACACGGCACGAAGAAGCCGGTCCCGGGATCATTTGAGAGGAAGTGCACGACATGACGAGCCTGAACAGCAACGCGTACCGCCTGTCGGTCATGGCCGCTGGCGTGGTCGGCTTTCTCGGCGCAGGACTTCCCGCTGCTTCCGCACAGCAGCAACAGCAGATTCCGCAAGGCTGGTTCAAGGCCTGCACCAAGCAGGAAGACGTCGACATCTGCAATGTCCAGAACATCACCACCGCCGGCAACGGCCAGCTGGTCACCGGCGTCAGCCTGATCGAGCTGAAGGGCAAGGTGAACCGCAAGGTGTTCCAGGTGACGGTCCCGACCGGCCGTCTGGTGCCTCCCGGCATCGGCCTGCAGATCGACACCGGCAAGGCGCAGAAGCTCGACTATGTGATCTGCTTCCCGGATCGTTGCGTGGCGGAAGTGCCGCTGACCGATCAGCTCGTCGCCGCGTTCAAGAAGGGCCAGGCGATCACTCTGACCTCCGTCAATTTCCAGAACCAGCCCAATCCGATCAAAGTCGCCCTGCAGGGCTTCAGCGGCGCCTATGACGGACCGGCGCTGCAGCAGTCGGACATCGAGGACCGGCAGAAGAAGCTTCAGGACTTCGTCGCCAAGAACAACCAGGATTTCGCCAAGAAGCTCAAGGAAGAGCAGGACAAGGCGAAGACCGCCAACTGATCGGCCGATATCGCCGAGCCACAAAAAAGCGGGGTCATGCCCCGCTTTTTTTGCGCCCATCTCTCCGCGGGTTAATGCCTCGACTGCCGTTTCGGCTGGTAGCGCCCGTCCGGCTTCTTGTCGAACATCTCCTTGATCTGCGGATGCCGGACCGGCTCCCCCGACTGATCCTCAAGCAAATTCTGCTCGGAGACGTAGGCGATGTACTCGGTCTCCGAATTTTCGGCGAGCAGATGATAGAAAGGCTGATCCTTGTGCGGCCGCACGTCGGCGGGGATGGCTTCGTACCATTCGTCGGTGTTGGCGAATTGCGGATCGACATCGAAAATGATGCCCCTGAATGGAAACAGCCGGTGGCGAACCACCTGTCCGATTGCGAATTTGGCTGTTTTCATCGTACTCACCACTGAATTCCTTGGGCTTATTTGGCGCAGACCGCGCATCAATTCAATCCCGAGGCGCTTGACGCCCTATTAAGCAACGGGCTAGCCCGGCGCCAGGGTTTCGGACCAGCATAAAAATGTCTGACGTCATCGGTCTTGTTCTTCCGTTCTTCGGCTTGATTTTTGTCGGGTTTCTGGTGGCGCGCATCACCAGGCAGCCGCTGGAGGCGCTCGGCTGGATGAACACGTTCATCGTCTATGTCGCGCTGCCGGCACTTTTCTTCCAACTGCTTGCCAAGACGCCGTTCGAAGACCTGACGGAATGGCGCTTCATCTTCGGTTCGGTCGTCTCGACCTTCATGATATTTTCCTTGATGTTCATGGGGTCGATCCTGACCTCGCGCGGCGAGATAGCGCAATCGACCATCAAGGCGCTCGCGGCCGCCTATGGCAATATCGGCTATATGGGACCGGGGCTGGCATTGCTGGCCTTCGGCGAGGAGGCGGCTGTGCCGGTCGCATTGATCTTCTGTTTCGAGAACATCATGCATTTCGCCATCGCGCCCATGATGATGGCGCTGTCGGGCGACGACAAGACCACGCCTCTCCGGCTTGCGCTCGGTGTCGTGCGCAAGATCGTGCTGCACCCGTTCATCATCGCAACCGCCCTGGGCGTCGGCGCCGCCTATATCGGCTTTCGACCGCCCGTGCCGGTGGAGCGATTTCTGGAATATCTTTCCCGGGCGGCCGCACCTTGCGCGCTGTTCGCCATGGGCGTCACGCTGGCGCTCAGGCCGCTCAATCGCGTCCCGCACGAGATGGTTCCGATTGCGGCGCTGAAACTGATCCTGCACCCGTTGCTCTGCTATGTCGTGCTGAGCTGGATCGGCAATTTCTCTGAGACATGGGTCTTCTCGGCGGTGCTTCTGGCGGCGTTGCCGACCGCCACCAACGTCTTCGTCATCGCCCAGCAGTATGGCGTCTGGGTACAGCGCGCGTCGGCCAGTGTGCTGATCACAACCTGCCTGTCGGTCGTGACCGTCACCGGGCTGCTCTACCTGATCCGGCACGATATCCTAGCGCCGGACCTGTTTCCCTAACCCGCCGGCAAGCGCGGCAAAACCGCTGCCGGGACGAAGCCCCTCGCGCATGAAAAAAGCCCGAAGCGGCGCGAAGCCACCGAGCACGCCGAGCCCGGCCACGCGGGCCATCTGGGCCGGCAGCATGTCGGAAAGCAGCGACATGTTGAGCAGGTTGACCGCGCCGCTACGCGCCAGAATATCGGGGCGGCGCTTGAAATCGTAAGCCGCAAGCGCCTTGGCTGCACCCGGGTCGGCTCGATTTTCACAAGCGATTCCAACCAGATCATCGACGTCCCTGATGCCGAGATTGAGGCCTTGCGCACCAATCGGCGGAAACACATGGGCGGCTTCGCCGACCAGCGCCACCCGATCTCGGGCGAAACGCAGTGGCGTCACCGCCGAAAGCGGATAGATCTGCCGGCCCGGCTCGACCGTCACCCGGCCCAGCATCGACTGCATCTGCTGTTCAACCCGCTGAGAAAGCGTCGTATCGTCCAGTGCGGCGAGGTCGGTCGCGGTCTCGGGCTTGACCACCCAGACCAGGCTGGAGCGATTGCCGGGCAATGGGACCTGCGTGAACGGACCGGTCTCGGTGTGGAATTCGGTCGAGGTGAAGGCGTGGTCGCCGCTATGGCCGAAATTGAGGACGAGAGCTGCCTGCGGGTAGGACCGGGCCGAGGTCGAGATGCCGGCCGCCTGGCGCGCCGGTGACAACCGCCCATCGGCGGCGACCGCAAGCGATGCGTCGACCGTGCTGCCGTCGGCCAGGACGGCACGGGCGTGCTCGGCATCGAGACGCCAGTTCGCCACTATCGACATCAGCCGGTCGATGCCGGCATGCGCGGCAACGGCGCTGGCGAGTGCCGGGTTGAGGACGCTGTTGGGAAGGTTCAGCCCGAATTGGTCCTCGTCGATTTCGCTGGCACGGAAGGTGACGACCGGGCTGCGGATCAGCCGGCTGGTGGCGTCGACGATGCGCATCACTTTCAGGGGCGCCGCCTTGGATTTGACGGTTTCGAGCACGCCAAGCCGGTCGAGCACTTTCAACGCAGGGTTCATCAGGGCCGTCGTGCGGCCGTCGGGGGCAGTGGGCTCCGGCCCGACCAGCGTCACCGGGAAACCTTCGGCGGCAAAACCGAGCGCCGCGATCAGCCCTGCCGGCCCCGTGCCGGCAACCAGTATCCGCGCAGTTTGCTGATGCTCCAAGATCGGCTTCCGGCTTGCAATGCGAGGCCGGTCCACCCGACCTGCCGTTCGATGAGCATATAGGTCAGATCATGCCGCTTGATCAACGCGGCGATTCGGCCCATTCGGATGTCATGACCGGCCAGCAGGACGACTTCAGCCATCTCGACCGCGCCGGCCGCGCCATGGCCGGCATCGCGCGCAATCCTCGCGTCACGGTAAACGTCGTTGTCGCCGCTTGCATCCTGCTTGCCTGGCTGTCTCTTGCGGCGATGGCAATCCGCGGGGCTGAAACAGGGATTGCGGGCGTCGGCGCCCCTGGCGACACGATCCTGCGCAGCCTGCCGCAACTGCCGCTGCCCGATTTCCTGGAACGGTTCTTTGTGCTGTGCCTCTCACCGGTGCCCTTGGACGCAGATCTCGGCTTGCAGGCCGGCGCGCTCGTTTTCATGTGGCTCCTGATGGCGGTCGCGATGATGCTGCCTTCGGCGGCGCCGATGATCCGCACCTATTGCGAAATCACTGACACGGCTCGCATCAAGGGCGAACCGGTCGTTCACCCGCTGGTGCTGGTCGCCGGTTACCTAAGCGTCTGGCTCGCCGCTTCAATGATGTTCGCGGCGCTGACCTTGGCCGCCCATACATTCGCCTCATCAGCCGGGATGCTCGATCCGGTCGCCGGCCTTGCCGGTGCGCTCGCTCTCGTGATTGCCGGCCTCTACCAGTTCAGCGGCCTCAAGGAAGCTTGCCTGAAGAAATGCAAGAACCCGTTCTCGGTCCTGTTTTCGAACTGGAGCGCAAGGCCCCTTAACATCTTTCGGCTCGGTGTCGCGCAAGGTCTGTGGTGTCTCGGCTGCTGCTGGGCCTTGATGCTGGTGATGTTCGCCGTTGGCGTCATGAACATTTTCTGGATGGCGTTGATCGGGCTGTTCACCCTGATCGAAAAACAAACAGCCAGCAGGGTTCCAACCCGGCTGGCCGGTGCGATACTGCTTGTCTGGGCAGCCGCGCTGCTAGTAGTCTCGCTATGAGTGGGGGAAAATCGATGGCAGACCAGAGCTGGGCGATGAAGGGAGAGCTCGTACTCTCCTGCAATTGCACGGTTTTTTGCCCCTGCGTGCTATCGCTTGGCAATCATCCGCCGACCGAAGGCTATTGCCAGACCTGGGCGGGGTTTCGTATCGATGCAGGCCATTTCGGTGAGGTCGATCTGTCCGGCCTCAATCTCGGGCTGATTATGGAAATCCCCGGCCACATGAGCCGCGGCAACTGGACCGCCGGCCTGTTCATCGACAGCCGCGCATCGGTCTACGCGGTCAAGGCGCTGACCAAGATCTTCACCGGCAAGGCAGGCGGAACCACATCGCTGCTCTCCATCCTGGTCGGCAAATTCCTCGGCGTCGAACAAGTGCCGATCACCTATGAGACGCGTGACAAGACACGTATCTTCCAGATACCGAAGATCATCGACGGGGCGGTGACACCCATCCCCGGCAAGGATCGCGGCAAGGATACGGTGATCAGCAATTCGGAATACTGGATCGCGCCCGAGATTATCGTGGCAAGGTCTGACAAGAGCAAGATGCGGGCTTTCGGCCGCAACTGGAATTTCGCCGGCCGTTCGGCCGAAATCTGCAAGCTGGATTGGCGGGGCCCGTGAGCAAGAACACAACGGCCCGAAAAGCCGCCAAAAAGATCACGGACCGGATTCCCAGGCCGAAGAAGAAGGTCACCTGGCCACAGGCGCGGGCGTTCTCCGTCCATCTCTTGACCGCATCAGGCTCGTTCCTGGCCTTCCTCTCGCTTGTGGCGGCGAGCGAAGAGCGCTGGACCGCAATGTTCTGGTGGCTCGGGCTGGCATTGTTCGTCGACGGCATCGATGGACCGATCGCCAGAAAGCTCGAGGTCAAGGAGATCCTGCCGACATGGTCGGGCGAACTGCTCGACAACATCATCGACTACGTGACCTACGTGCTGATCCCGGCCTTCGCGCTCTATCAGCGCGGCTTCATGGGCGAGGGCCTGTCTTTCCTGTCGGCGGCGATCATCGTCGTGTCCAGCGCCATCTACTATGCCGACACCGGCATGAAGACGAAGGAGAATTTCTTCAAGGGATTCCCCGTGGTCTGGAACATGGTGGTGTTCACCCTGTTCGTCATCGAGCCCGGGCAATGGGTTTCGTTCGCTGTGGTGGTGGTGGCCGGCGTCCTGACTTTCGTGCCGATCAACTTCATCCACCCGGTGCGGGTGGTGCGGCTGCGGCGCATCAACCTTGGGATGACCCTCTTATGGTGCGCTTTCGGCGCGCTCGCCCTGGCCCAGGCGGCACTCGCTGCCTTCTACGATCAGATCGGCGTGCTGGGCGAACAGGTCAGCACCTTCACCAAGATCGGCATTACCATCACCGGGCTTTACCTTGCCTGCATCGGTGGCATCATGCAGTTCTTTCCCAATCTCGGTGCCAAAAAGGCTTGATCAGCCGCTCCCACAGGAAGCCTAGCCCACAGGAAGCCTAGCAATGTCGAAAGCGATCCGCATTCACGCCAATGGCGGCCCGGAAGTTCTGACCTATGAGGACGCTGACCCCGGCCAGCCGGGATCCGGGCAGATCCTGGTCCGGCACACCGCGATCGGCCTCAATTTCATCGATGTCTACCATCGCTCTGGCCTCTACCCGCCGCCTGGCGGCTTCCCGCTCGTGCCAGGCAGCGAAGCCGCCGGCGTGGTGCTGGAGGTCGGCCAGGGCGTCGACTGGCTGAATCCGGGCGATCGCATCGCCTATGCCGTGACGACGGGCGCTTACGCGCAACAGCGCGTCATCGATGCCAGCCGCGTCGTCAAGGTGCCGGATGGCATCAGCGACGAACAGGCCGCAGCGATGATGCTGAAGGGCATGACCGCGGAATATCTGCTGCGCCGGACGTTCAAGGTGAAGGCCGGCGACACGATCCTGTTCCATGCCGCGGCAGGCGGCGTCGGGCTGATCCTCGGCCAATGGGCAAAACACCTCGGCGCCACCGTCATCGGCACCGCCAGCTCGTCCGACAAGATCGAGCTCGCCAGGGCGCATGGTTTCGACCATGTCATCAACTACAAGGAACAGGATTTCGTTGCCGGCGTCGCCGCCATCACCGGTGGCAAAAAATGCGACGTCGTCTACGATTCGGTCGGCAACGACACATTTCCGGCTTCGCTCGACTGCCTGCGGCCGCTTGGCATGTTCGTCAGCTTTGGCCAGTCCTCGGGACCCATACCGCCATTCAGCATGTCATTGCTGGCACAGAAGGGCTCACTGTTCGCAACGAGGCCGACACTGTTCGTCTACAACGCAAGACGCGAGGACCTCGACGCTTCTGCCGCCGCCCTGTTCGAGGTCGTGCTCAGCGGCGCGGTCGAGATCAAGATCAACCAGCGCTACGCGCTCAAGGACGCCGGCAAGGCGCATTCCGACCTCGAGGGCCGCAGGACCACAGGGACGACCATTCTCATCCCTTAGTTCGTTCTGCCTTGCTATCCCTTGAATTTCCGCTGAAATTCTTGAAGCTCTTTCAAGACGCGTGCCGCTTTCCGATGAGAGCCGGCCGCGCCTACCATGCCTGCGGGAACACAGAACATGTCTGGCTAACCAGATGGGAGGCACTGTGAGTGCAAATCACGACGGCACGAACCTGCTTGGGGTTCGTGGCCTCACCAAGATATTCGGCACGCTGACGGCGTGCGATCATATCGATCTCGACATCGCCAGGGGTGAGATCCACGCCCTGCTTGGCGAAAACGGCGCCGGCAAGTCGACGCTGGTCAAGATGCTGTTCGGTTCGCTGGAGCCCAATGCCGGCGAGATCTTCTGGAACGGGCAGGCCGTCAGGATTTCCAGTCCCGGCGTCGCGAAAAAACTCGGCATCGGTATGGTATTCCAGCACTTCTCGCTGTTCGAGGCGCTGACCGCGGCCGAAAACATTGCCCTGTCGCTGGACGACGGCTCGCCGATCAACAGCATCGCTGCGAAGGCGAGGGCGCTTTCCTTCAGCTACGGCCTGCCGCTCGATCCTGAATCGCTGGTCGGCGACCTGTCGGTAGGCGAACGCCAACGCATCGAAATCATCCGTTGCCTGTTGCAAACGCCTCAGCTCATCATTCTGGACGAGCCGACCTCGGTGCTGACGCCGCAGGAAGCCGACAAGCTGTTCGAGACGCTGGAGCGCCTGCGTTCGGAAGGCAAATCCATCCTCTACATTTCGCACCGGCTCGAAGAGGTCAAACGCATCTGCGACCGCGCCACCGTGTTGCGCCACGGCAAGGTTGTCGGCCACTGCAATCCGCGCGAGGAAACCGCCTCTTCGCTGGCTCGCATGATGGTCGGCAACGAGGTGCAGGCCGTGGTGCGCGCGCCGGTCGAGGGCATCGACAAGGCGCAGCCGCTGCTCGAAATCCGCAATCTCAGCCGCAAACCGGCAACGCCGTTCTCGATCCCGCTCAAGGGCATCAGCCTGAACGTCCGGGCGGGCGAGGTGATCGGCATCGCTGGCGTCGCCGGCAACGGCCAGGGCGAGTTCTTCGAATCCGTCTCCGGCGAAGTGCCGCAGCAGGATGCATCCTCGGTGCGCATTCGCGGCAAGGACGCAGGCGGCCTCACCATCACCGGGCGCCGACTGCTGGGCGCTGCCTTCGTGCCGGAGGAGCGCCTCGGCCACGGTGCGGCACCGCGCATGAAGCTTTCCGAAAACCTGCTGCTGTCGCGCCATGCCACCGACGGCAAGGCGTTCGTCGGTTCCGGCGGGATGATGAAGAGCGGTGCCATCCAAGCCGCGTCCCAACGCATCATCGAGGCGATGGATGTGCGCAAGAGTGCGCCGGATCCGGAGGCCGCGGCCCTTTCTGGCGGCAATCTGCAGAAATTCATCGTCGGCCGTGAACTCGACCGCCGGCCAAGCGTCATGGTGGTGAACCAGCCGACCTGGGGCGTGGATGCGGGCGCTGCCGCTCATATCCGCCAGGCCTTGATCGAGTTGTCGCGCAGCGGATCGGCGGTGCTGGTGATCAGCCAGGATCTCGACGAGCTGTTCGAGATATCGGATGCGATCGCGGTCATGCACAATGGCGAGCTGTCGAAGCCTATGCCGATCGCCGAGGCAACCTTCGAAAAGGTAGGTTTGCTGATGGGCGGCGCCGAACCAGGCCACGCCGAACACTCGCTGGAGACGGCATGATGCGCCTCGAACTCGTCAAACGCCCGCAGCGTTCCATGCTGTTTTCGGCCCTGTCGCCGTTCATCGCCTTCGCGCTGACCATCATTGCCGGCGCCGTCATGTTCGCGCTGCTCGGCGTCAATCCGCTGACCGCGTTCAATATCTATTTTGTCGAGCCGATCAGCCAGGTCTGGCAGCTGCATGAGCTGGCGATCAAGGCAGCGCCGCTCATCCTGATCGCCGTCGGCCTGTCGGTCTGCTACAAGGCCAACATCTGGAACATCGGCGCCGAAGGCCAGTTCATCCTCGGCGGCATTGCCGGTTCGATGGTTCCCGTGCTGTTTCCGCAGTTCGAAGGTCCGCTGGTGCTGCCGCTGATGCTTTTGCTCGGCATGGTCGGTGGCGCGGCCTATGCGGCGATCCCGGCTCTGCTCAAGACCCGCTTCGGCACCAACGAGATCCTGACCAGCCTGATGCTGGTCTACGTCGCGCAGCTCTTCCTTGATTGGCTGGTGCGCGGACCCTGGCGCGATCCGCAGGGCCATGGTTTCCCGCAGACCATCCAGTTCAACGATTCGGCCGTGTTGCCGGAGCTGATGCCGGATGCCGGGCGAGCAAACTGGGGTTTTGTCTTCGCATTGGTCGCCGCGGTGCTGGTCTGGATCCTGATGAGCCGCATGCTGAAAGGTTTTGAGGTGCGCGTGCTGGGCTCAAGCCCGCGGGCAGGGCGCTTCGCCGGCTTCGGCCTCAACCGCATGGTCTTTTTTGCTTTCCTGCTGTCAGGCGCTCTGGCGGGTCTCGCCGGCATCTGCGAGGTCTCGGGCGCCATCGGGCAACTGCAGCCTGTCATTTCGCCCGGCTATGGCTTCACCGCCATCATCGTGGCTTTCCTTGGCCGCCTCAACCCGCTCGGCATCGTTGCCGCCGGTCTGGTGCTGGCGCTGACCTATCTCGGCGGCGAAGCGGTGCAGAGCGCGCTCGGCATCTCCGACAAGGTGGCGCGGGTGTTCCAGGGCATGCTGCTGTTCTTCGTGCTCGGCTGCGACACGCTCATCCACTACCGCATTCGCCTGGTCGGCCTGGCGCTGACCAAGCCGGAAGGTGCCGCGAAACTCGAAGCCGCGCCGAAGTTGAAGGAAGCCCGTTGATGGACATCACCGTAAACATCCTTCTGACCATCGCCACGGCGGCAACGCCCCTGTTGATCGCGGCAATCGGCGAACTGGTGGTCGAACGCTCCGGCGTGCTCAATCTCGGCGTCGAGGGCATGATGATCATGGGCGCTGTCGGCGGATTCGGCGCGACCTATCTCACCGGCTCGCCCTGGATCGGCCTTTTGGCGGCAATCGCCATGGGCGCGGTGTTCTCGCTGCTGTTTGCCGTCATGACGCTGTCGCTGGCCACCAACCAGGTGGCGACCGGCCTGTCGCTGACGCTGCTCGGCCTTGGCCTGTCCGGCATGATGGGCACCAGCTTTGTCGGCCAACCCGGCGAAAGGCTGCCCAACCTCTACATTCCCGGCCTGACGGAAATGCCTGTCGTCGGCAGGCTGCTGTTCGGTCAGGACCCGATCTTCTACATTTCGATCGCGCTCACCGCGGCCGTCATGTGGTTCCTGTTCAAGACAAGGACCGGCCTGACGCTGCGCTCGATCGGCGACAGCCACACCTCGGCCCATGCGCTTGGCATCCAGGTCATCCGCTATCGCTATCTCGCGGTGATCTTCGGCGGCGCCTGTGCCGGGCTTGCCGGCGGCCATCTGTCGCTGGTCTACACGCCGCAATGGGTCGAGAACATGAGCGCCGGCCGCGGCTGGATCGCGCTGGCGCTGGTGGTGTTCGCCTCCTGGCGGCCATGGCGGGTGCTGGCCGGCGCCTACATCTTCGGCGCGGTGTGGATCGGCCAGCTTCATGCACAGGCTTTTGGCATTCCGGTGCCTTCACAGTTCCTTTCTTCGCTGCCCTATCTGGCAACCATCGTGGTTCTCGTTCTAATCTCGCGCAACAAGCGTCTGACGATGATGAACACGCCGGCTTCCTTGGGGCAGCCATTCGTTCCGGATCGTTGACAATAAAAACAAACGGGAAGCTCCAAGGCTTAACTCAGAGAGGTAACACAATGAAAAAACTGCTTATTGCCCTGATGACCACGACCGCCGCCATGTCGCTGGCAGTGACGGCGGAAGCTGCGGACAAGCTGAAGGCATGCTGGGTCTACACCGGCCCGATCGGCGACTTCGGCTACTCCTACCAGCACGACCAGGGCCGTCTCGATGTGGAGAAGGCGCTCGGTGACAAGGTCGAAACAGCCTATCTCGAAAACGTCTCGGAAGGTCCCGACGCCGACCGCGCTTTCGAGCGCCTGGCGCGCGAAGGCTGCAAGCTCATCTTCGGCACCTCCTTCGGCTTCATGGATCCGGAAGTGAAGGTCGCCAAGAAATTCCCCAAGGTGATGTTCGAGCACGCCACCGGCTACAAGACCGCTGACAATCTCGGCATCTACAATGCGCGTTTCTACGAAGGCCGCTACGTGCTCGGCCAGATCGCCGCCAAGGAATCGAAGGCCGGCGTTGCCGGCTACATCGTTTCCTTCCCGATTCCCGAAGTGGTGATGGGCATCAACTCCTTCATGCTCGGCGCACAGTCGATCAACCCGAACTTCAAAGCCAAAATCGTTTGGGTGAATTCCTGGTTCGATCCGGGCAAGGAAGCCGACGCCGCCAAGGCGCTGTTCGACCAGGGTGCCGACATCATCGTCCAGCACACCGATTCGACCGCTGCCCTGCAAGTGGCCGAGGAGCGGGGCCTGAAGGGCTTTGGGCAGTCATCGGACATGATCAAGTTCGCGCCCAAGGCGCAGCTGACTTCGCTCACCGATGATTGGGGTCCCTATTACATCAGCCGGGTCCAGGCAGCCCTCGACGGCACCTGGAAGCCGGGCAATGTCTGGCTCGGCATCAAGGACGGCGCCGTCAAGCTCGCTCCTTATACCAACATGCCCGACGACGTGAAGGCGATGGCCGAAGCCACCGAAAAGAAGATCGCCGACGGCTGGAATCCCTTCACCGGGCCGATCGCCAAGCAGGACGGCACGCCATGGCTGAAGGATGGCGAAGTCGCCGACGACGGCACGCTGCTCGGCATGAATTTTTATGTGAAGGGCGTCGACGACAAGCTGCCGAAATAAGCGCGCGCGAGACATGAAACGGAAGGGCGCCGCGAGGCGCCCTTCTTCATTCGGCGGGCTGTGCGCCGGCAGAGGGGCAATGAAACCGCGTTCGTCCGGCATCGACCACACGGCCGAGCCAAAACCTGAGCAACCGCTGTACCGGTCGTTCGCAGGTGCGCCAGATCGCCCACGAAATGAAAAGCATGAGCACGACGCAACCACGGGCGGCAATCCATTTGCCGACAATGGGCGTTGCCGCATTGATGGCGAGATAGCCGATCTCCTGATGCAGCAGATAGAGCGGATAGGTCAGCCCGCCCAGCGCCAGGGTGAGCGCCGATGCCCTCACACGGTGGCGCAGCAGCACCGCGCCGATCAGGGCCGCGTGCATGACGGCGTTGGCGAGGACAAGATTGGCCGAGGAGACGGCAATGCCGTAGTGGCCGAGCATCCAGCGCTGCGTCACCGACAGCGTTCCGCAGGAGATCAGGAACGCGGCGGCGAGCAGCAGCAGGGCCGGCACAGAACGGCCATGCGAATGGATGTGGTGGACCAGCACGCCGGCGGCGAAGAACGGGCCGAACTCGGTGAGGAACAGCAGCCTGGCTCCGCCGCTGCCGATGAAGAACTCGTTCAAGGCCGAGATCGCCAGCCAGATGAAGATCAGCTCCAGCTTGCGTTTCTGGAAGAGCCCGGTGAACAGGGCCAGCGTGATCCATCCGTAGAACACCAGTTCAAGCACGATCGACCAGTAGACGCCGTCCATGAAGGGTTGGCCGAAGACCGGCGCGAACATCGACAGGTTGGCGACATACTGGCTGAAAGAGGCTGGAAGCAACGGCGTGCCGGCAAGGGTGAGAACTGCGAAGGTGATCGTCATGCAGAACAGAAAACCCGGATAGAGGCGAACGAACCGCGCGATCGCAAACTGATCCCAGCTCCGGTTTTCCGCCGACCAGGCAATGACGAAACCGCTGATCAGGAAGAACAGATTGACGCCGAGATAGCCGTAGAGGGCGAACGGTGCGGCAAGCGGATAGCCCTGCGCGAGGTAGCCTTCGGCGGCCGCGCCGCGAAAGAAATAGTGAAAGAACACGACAGCAAGTGCTGCCGCCAGCCTGAGCAAATCCAGCGTCGCGATGTAATTTTGTTCCGCAGATCTGGTGTTCATCCGCATTCCCCCGCATCTCCGGTCCCCAAACCATAGAGCGGATCGCGGCTGAGCGGGTTAAAAGGCTGAACTATCGCCAGATGTAGTAAATACGGCCCTCAGACCGCCGAACCATAAAGGTCATAGGCGTCGGCGCGGTCGATCTTGACGGTGACGATATCGCCCTGGCGCAAAGGGCGGCGCGACTGGATATGCACCGAGCCATCGATCTCGGGCGCGTCGTATTTGGTGCGGCCCTTTGCCGACGTGCCATGCGCCTCGTCGATCAGCACCGGCAGGCGCTTGCCGACCTTCTTGGCCAGCTGCGTTGCCGAAATCTTCTGCTGGCGCTGCATGAAACGGTGCCAGCGCGCCTCCTTGATCTCCTGGGGAACCTGTTCGAGACCGAGATCGTTGGAGCGGGCGCCGCGGACCGGCTCGTATTTGAAGCAGCCGGCGCGATCGATCTTGGCCTCGTCGAGCCAGTCGAGCAGCATCTCGAAATCGTCGTCCGTCTCGCCGGGAAAGCCGACGATGAAGGTCGAGCGGATGGCCAGATCCGGGCAGACCTCACGCCAGCCGCGAATGCGCTCGAGCGTCTTTTCGCCGTGTGCCGGCCGGCGCATGTTCTTCAATACCTGCGGCGAAGCGTGCTGGAAGGGGATATCCAGGTAAGGAAGGATCTTGCCCTCTGCCATCAGCGGGATGACGTCGGCGACATGCGGGTAGGGGTAGACATAGTGCATGCGCACCCAGATGCCGAGCTTGCCCAGTTCCTCGGACAGATCGAGGAATTTTGCGCGCACCTCACGGTCGCCGAACATCGACGTCTGATACTTGATGTCGATGCCGTAGGCGCTGGTGTCCTGTGAGATCACCAGAAGTTCCTTGACCCCAGCCTTGGCCAGTTTCTCGGCCTCGCGCAGCACATCGGCCGCCGGCCGCGAGACGAGGTCGCCACGCAGTGCCGGAATGATGCAAAAGGTACAGCGGTTGTTGCAGCCTTCGGAAATTTTCAGATAGGCGTAGTGGCGCGGCGTCAGCTTGACACCCTGCGGCGGCAAAAGATCGACATAAGGGTCGTGCGAAGGCGGCGCGGCCTCATGCACGGCAGCCATCACGCTCTCATAGGCCTGCGGCCCGGTGATCGCCAGCACATTGGGGTGCTTTTCGCGAATGACGTCCGGCTCGGCGCCCAGGCAACCGGTGACGATCACCCGGCCGTTTTCCGAAAGCGCGGAGCCGATGGCGTTGAGCGACTCGTCGCGAGCGGAATCGAGAAAGCCGCAAGTGTTGACGACGACAAGGTCGGCGCCGTCATGCTTGCGGGCGATTTCGTAACCTTCGGCGCGCAGGCGCGTGATGATGCGCTCCGAATCCACAAGGGCCTTCGGGCATCCAAGACTGACAAAACTCACGCGTGGAGCGGACATAGAGCGTTTCCGGGCTTTTCAGGATTGCCGGCGCAGTACCACACTTATTGCGGCATTGGTATGGGCACGCCCGCGATGCGGCAAAACGCACGGCGGTCTTGCTTCCACGGCGTGAAGATGCCGATGTCCGCCAGCCTCAGCCGACCGCACCGTTTACATGCGGCCAAACCTCCACCGCGCCACGATAGATCATGTCCACAGCCACATAGAAAATGATCAGCAGGCCGACATAGGCAATCCAGCGGTGGCGATGCAGCAGCTTGGCAATGAAAGTCGCGGCCAGCCCCATCAGGGCGATCGACAGCACAAGGCCGATGATCAGCACCGGAAAATGGTCACGCGCCGCTCCAGCCACCGCCAGCACGTTGTCGAGCGACATCGACACATCGGCGACGACAATCTGCAAGGCAGCCTGGCCAAGGGTCTTGCGCTTCGTCTTGCCGGCGACCGCCTGGTCGTTGTTGAGGTCCGAATTCGACAGTGCCTCGGTCGCTTCCAATTCATCGGCATGGGACGTACGCAACTCGCGATACATCTTCCAGCAGACCCACAGCAGCAGGATGCCGCCGGCGAGCAGCAGGCCGACGATCGCCAGCAGCTTGACGGTAATTGCGGCAAACCCGATGCGCAGCACCGTTGCCGCCACCACGCCGAGAAGAATCGCCTTCTTGCGTTGTTCGGCAGGCAGGCCGGCCGCGGCGAGGCCGATGACGATCGCATTGTCGCCAGCCAGCACGAGATCGATGGCGATGACCTGGAGCAGGGCGGTCAGACTGGCAGCGCTGAAAAAAATGTCCATCGACAGGAAGCCCTTGCTGATTTGCCGAGTGTTCGTCGATTATCCAGAGGCCCTAACTTGGTGGTCCCCTGGCGTCAAGGGATCACGCGTGGCTGCATCACCGAAGCAGCGTTGCGTCAAGCCGGATCAGGCTTTGCGGCACTCGCCGGCAGCCGGGCAAAACCATGGCCGATCACAAATCAATCGTAGAGATTGTACTTTGCCCAGTCGGCTTCTGGAATCTCGTCCCCGATCCGGTAACGGAGCTGCAGAACTTCCATATGGTCCGGCGCGGTCTGGCACTTGAATTTCAGCCGGTACCACTGCCCCTTGCTGCGAAACGCAGCACCCGAGCTCTTGATTGCATCGGCGTCCATCTCGGGCGTGGCGAAGGCGTAGGCGACGACGCGATCGGCTTTGAACTTGCGATCGTCATGGGTGATGCGGTCGAGCACTTCGGCGTCGCAACGCTGTTCAAGACGGGTTTGGGGATCGAGTTTCATCAGACCGGCGCGCAATGCATTGTCCATTGCGCTGGCTGGAAAACTCAGTGTCACTGACGCCAAGGCGGTCATGCAGAGCTTCTTCATGGGCGGGACAACCAACATATTTTGTCGGAGAAATCAACCGAGCGAACCGCCTCGGACGCCGCGGGAATCTTCAATCATATGGCCGGTGCGTTCAAAATTGCGTGTCGGGATTCGTCGTGCGATGCCTGCGGCCAACGGACCAAAGACGCACGGCCGGCATCGGTGAGATCGTAAAGGCCGCGGTCGACGCGCGCGAACCAGCCATAGACATTGTGCTGCAGGATTTTCGGCGCGATCGGCGTCACCGCCTTCAGATCTCGCGGCCGCCTGGGTCCGTCCACCATGGCGGCAGCGCAGGCGAGGGCGCTTTGGCGATAGGCCGTCATGATCGGATTGCGCGATCCTCCTCCGGCAACCGGATCGCCGCGACGGCGCTGGTGCTCGTCGACCAGACGAGAGCGCCGGCGGGCATTCTTGCGCGGCGCCGGCGCGATCGGGCTGAGAAGCACCTCGACCCGGTCCGTCGCGGTCACACCGAGCAGGCCGAAGCCAAGACGGCGGCAGAGATTGCGGAACCTGGCATCGCTTTCGCGGCCCTTGCCGCGGGCCGACATGCGCGCGGCCAGCCACACCTCGTCGCAGGCCGCCGCGCGATCGACACCTTGCAGCACCAGTTCGAGATTGAACTGCAGCTTCAACTCGCAGATGACGACAACCGGCGGCTCCCCCTCGCGCAACGCAACGACATCGCAGCCGCCGATCTCGCCTTTGACGACGAAGTCGAGGCTTTCGAGGAACCGCTTCACCGGCGCATAGAGTGAGGTTTCGTTCATGCCTCAAGGTTTAGCCGATTCGAAGCGAAAAGCCTTCCCGGGGTTCGGCGTTCCACGGCCCGAAAGCGGATCGGGTGGATACCGCACCGTCGGGCTGTCAGGCTTCGGTGTTCGGCACTGCCCGGTTCGGCAGCTTCCTGCGGCGCAGGAGGGGATAGCCGATCTGACCGAAATAGGTGGAAGGGATCGGATCGTCGACGCCGTACTTTTCCGGCACCTTGTCGCCGGTGGGATTGTAGGT
The DNA here is from genome assembly GCF_055811675.1 of Mesorhizobium sp. WSM4808. Lineage (NCBI taxonomy): Bacteria > Pseudomonadati > Pseudomonadota > Alphaproteobacteria > Hyphomicrobiales > Phyllobacteriaceae > Mesorhizobium > Mesorhizobium sp. WSM4808. The sequence goes on along the minus strand of NZ_JBVVQX010000018.1, from coordinate 92,797 downwards.
GCCGAACAGCATGTCGAGGAAAGGCAACTGCCCGGCGAAGTTCTTGTCATAGGCTTCGCGCTGGTTGGCATGGTGCCAGCGATGGAACTGCGGGCTGGCGATCAGCCACTTCAAAGGGCCGAACGGAATCCGCACGTTTGAATGCACAAGCAGCGTATGTCCAAGGTAGATGGTCGAAAAGACGGCGATCGAGGCTTCCGAGAAGCCGAGGAAAAAGATCGGCGTCAGCGATATCGCCTTTGTGACGATGGCGTCGACAGGGTGATTGTGGAAGGCCCCGAGCCAGTCGAGTTCCTCAATGCCGTGGTGAACGGCATGGAACTTCCAAAGCGCGGGGATTTTGTGGAAGGCCCGATGTGTCCAGTAGACGCCGATATCGGTGATCACGATGATTTCGGCAACCTGCAGCCAGACGGGCTGGCCGCTGACGGCCTGCGTTATCGCCGGCGGGACCAGGAGCGCAGCGGCACCGAGCGCGCCTGCCGCCATCATGACGATGGCCAGCTTTATGATGAAGCCGTTGAACAGCAGATAAATCAGATCGACAGCGAAGCCATTGCGGAAGATCTTCTGCGGCCGCTCGGCAAACAGATGTTCGAACGGAATGAAGATCAGCGCGCAGATCAACAGTGCCTTGATGCCAAAGATATCCATCGATTCGCCTCTGCGCGTCGTCTGCGCCTCCGAGAGGAACCACATCTCCCTTTCCAAAGGCTAAAGGCTCTGTAAGGGCGCTGACGCACGGAATGTGCAAGCAATGTCGCCGAACGCAATGGCTCGTAGCAATGGGACCGTCGAACGCGGTTCTTTGACACGGCTTCGAACCGTTCGTGTCCTAGCCGTCAAGACCCCAAAGATCCGGGTTGCGTTTGAAATACTCAATCAGCATCTCGGTGAGCACGCGCACTTTCCGCGTAGGATGCTGCCCCGGCGGGCGTACGACATACGCAGCTCCCGGAGGTACCGGATAGCGTGTCATGATCGGGACCAGCGCGCCGGAGGCCACATGTTCATGTGTAATGCAATCGGGGAGCCAGGCGATGCCGAGACCCGCCGCCGCCGCCGCGGCAAGCGCCGTGGCGCTGTCGGCCTTGAACCTGCCCTGCGGCTGGACCGTAACAATCTTGTCGCCATCCATGAACTGCCAGGCTTCCGTTCCCTGCATGAGGGCCTGATGGGTGACGAGTTCGTCCGGAGTCTCGGGTGACGCGTGCGCTTTGATGTAATCCGGGCTCGCGACAAGCTTTCCATGGATAGGCCCGACGCGCTTCGCGATCAGGGTGGAGTCCTGAAGGTAGGCGCCCCGGATCGCGCAATCGAAACCCTCTGCGATGAGATCGACGAAGCGATCGCTGTATGAAGTATGGATGTGAAGATTCGGGTGCAGACGCGCCATTTCCGCGAGCACGGGGGCAAAATGGGTCGCGCCGAAAGTAAGCGGCATGGCAACCCTCAGGCGGCCGCGTAGCTCACCGGTGGGGAAGATCGCTTCCCTGGCCGTATCAATCTCGGCGCTGGCTCGGGCCGCATGATCTCTGAAAGTAATTCCCGCCTCCGTGAGCGCGGCGCCGCGGGTCGTTCGTGCAAGAAGCTGGACGCCAAGCTCCGCCTCGACCCGAAAGAGCCGCCGACTGACGATCGACTTGGAGACGCCGAGTCGGCGGGCGGCGGCCGATACGCCCCCGGCATCGGCCACTACGACGAATGTCTGCAGATCTTCGATGTCCAATCGGCGTTCCTCGTTTCGCGACACAGCTTGCCTGAATATGGCACTATCGCATCATTAAAAGGAACAGCAAATTGCGTTTCGGCAACGTCGCCCGCTGGCGCATGTCTCCCGAAAACCCATGCCGTCAGACGGCAGAGAAAGGAAGTCTTGATGACCCCTCGTAACGGCCTTGCTTCGCTTCTTCGTCCCGAAGACTCGGTACTCGTTCTTATCGACCACCAGCCCTACCAGCTCTCGAACCTGAACAGCCACGACCCGCATGCAGTGGTCAACAACTCAACGGCCTTGGCAAAGGCCGCGAAGGCCTTCGGCGTTCCCACCATCCTGACGAGCGTCGTTGCCGATCGGGGCGGCCTGATCTTCCCCCACATCACCGACGTATTTCCCGGCCAGGAGGTCATCGACCGGACGTTCATCAATACCTGGGAAGACAGGAAGGTCGTGGACGCGGTCAAGGCGACCGGCCGCAAGCAGCTCATCATCGCCGGCTTGTGGACCGAGATCTGCGTCGCCATGCCGGTTATCCAGGCGTTGGGCGAAGGCTGGGACGTCACGGTCATCGCCGACGCCTCGGGCGGCACGTCGGTCGAAGCGCACGAGGTCGCCATCCAGCGCATGATCGCGGCCGGTGCGAACATGATGACCTGGCTGGCGCTGGCCTCGGAATGGCAGCGCGACTGGGCGCGGACTGAGCACGTCGGCGAGCTGACGGAAGTGCTCAAGCAGCACGTCGCTGGCAGCGGCATCGCGCACCTCTGGGAGCAGCAACTGCTCAACACGCCTGTGCCAAGCACCGCGGGCTGAACTGGGGGAGGTAACGAAACCTGGAGCGACCCAGCGCCAACACGCTGGCTGCTTGTCGAACCGCGTCATCCCGCTCCACAAGACGGCCGCCCATGCCTGAATGCAGGGCGGCCGGTGTCATCAACGATCACTTCCTCCAGCCATTGACCGCGACTTGCAGCCGGCGCAGCCTGACTATCTATCGCCTCATTGAAAGGACCATGGAGATGTTCGGCGGAGCGCTCCCGAGAGGAAATGACCGTCATCCATTCGAACTTCAAAGTCAGCCTGACGCAACCGGACTTGGAACAGAGGACCTTGCAACCAAGCACGAGGTTGTCATCGTGTCTTAGGTACAAACTGCTACCCATGTCTCCGGGCTGGACAATTCGACGTCTGGCGGAGGAAGTGGGATTCGAACCCACGGTGAGCTTGCACCCACGCCGGTTTTCAAGACCGGTGCCTTAAACCGCTCGGCCATTCCTCCAACGTGGTTTATCAACCACTTGGGCAGCGCGGGGCCAACTCGTTTGGCCTGTTGGCACCGGATTGGCACCGAAGGCGTTCCCGGCTGGTTCGCGCTTCATTCCTGTAGAGCGGCATTGTGGGCTGCGTCAACCACCGCTGCGTCGCTTCGTGCTGTCCTGGGCAGACTCTGAGCGTGTCGGGATCGAGCGCCGGGACTAGCGCGGTCCAATGGTGCATGAAGAAGAAGCCCGCCGCGGGCGTTGCCCGAGATGTGAGGCGCTGCAGTGCTTGCATGCAGGGGCCCAGGCAAGAGCGCGATCCGGCTATCGACCGGAACCACCAAGCAACCGGGCGAGCGGGTTAATCCTCACAGGGCCAACCTCTTGGGACGGCTGCGGTATTTCCCCAAAAGTTTAGTTCGCCAAGGGAACAGCTGCTGGTGAAGAAGGCCGAAGCTGCAATTTGGCTCCGGCCTGAGCGGTCCTCAGTCTTTGCAGCTTTCATCGGCCTTTGCCGCCGCGGCCTTATCACCATGCTGCTGCGCCTCAATGTCCTGCTGCGAGGTTGCGAGATTCTTGTCGCCGCCGCCTTCAGCGCCCGCCAATGGCATTGTGGCGCCATCCTTGGCGGCTGGCTTGCCCGCGCTGTCCGTGGCTTTCGGGGCCTCTAAGGGCGCGTGAGTTCCATCTTTCGAAATGCCGGCGGTCTGCTCGGCATCCGTCCCGGCATTGGAAGCCGACTTGTCCGGGCATGCGGCGATCGCAGACCCGGCAGAAAGTGACATTGCGATCGCGATTGTCAATGAAGCCATTTTCATCATGCTCATCCTTCTGTTCGAGTGCCCTGCGGATGAAACTAGCGGCGCATTTCTTTGTTCCGGACTGTCGGTCCGCTGCCCGACAAAGCCTGTCAACGGGCAGGTATCGCCGGCAGGAGCGAAGCCAGGCTCTCTGTGGCAGAGGGCATCACATCTCTCGCGGGAAGCGCGAAAATCGTTACTTTTCAGAGGGCTCTCGCGGTGGAGACGCCACAATCTTGCCCGGTTGCGGCCACAATCGGTTAATACCGTGATAAGCAATTCCTGCGCACAAAGGATCGGGGTTCGAAGGCGTCGCTGGTATTGGTCGGGTGAGTGTTTCGGCTTCTTCGACGGTTGGATACGACGTCTAGGCAAGACTGAAGGGGACATCAGGAAAATGCAGGCTGTGACGCAACCGCGTCTTCGTCGCGCTGCTGCAGTCGCGTTGTTCGCCATGTCGGCCGCCTTGCTGGCGGCTTGTGCGTCGCAGCCCGAGCCGAAAGCGATGGTCTACAAGAAGACCCGCTCCAAGGAATATTTCGCCGAATCCGAATATGGCGTGAAGGCAAGCCCGCGCGTGATCTCCCAGAATGGGCGCATCCAACGTGGCGGCGGCAGGGATCAGCTCGGCAAACCTTATCAGGTCCGCGGCAAGTGGTATTACCCGAAGGAAGACAAGCGCTACGCCAAGGTCGGCCTGGCCTCCTGGTATGGCGACGCCTTCCATGGCCGGCTTACCGCCAATGGCGAAGTCTACGACATGACCCACCTGACCGCAGCGCACCCGACCATGCCGCTGCCAAGCTATGCCCGCGTCACCAACCTCAAGACCGGCAGTTCGGTCATCGTTCGCGTCAACGATCGCGGCCCATATCACGAAGGCCGCATCATCGATGTGTCGGAGCGCGCTGCCCAGATGCTTGACTATGCCAACACCGGCACCGCTCAGGTGAAGGTCGAATATGTCGGCCGCGCGCCGCTTGACGGCGATGACGACCAATATCTGATGGCTTCCTACCATCCCGGCAACAGAGTGCCCGACCCGTCGGACGGACTGCCGACCGGCGTCATGGTCGCCATGAACGGGCCGTCGCCCAGCCTGCCTGCGGGCAGCGCGGCCGTGCCGTTTCCGGGCCAGTTGACCGATTCCGGTTCTGTCCAGCCGGCCATGTCGGCGCAGCCGTCGGCGTATGGCGATCTGGCGCTTCCCGATTTCGGGCCCATCGTGCCGGAACGCCCGCAGATCAATCTGCCGCCGCAATCGCCGTTTGCCGTGGCCTCGCTGTCCTACGCCGACGAACGGGTCGAACGCGCCTCAAGTGCCTTCGCTGCGCTGGGTGGCGACGGCATGTCGCCGGCCGACGTGCTTCAATCGTGGAAGCGGCAGCCGCCACCGGCCGGTCCGTCCACCGACTATGTCGCTGCCGGTTCGTTCGAGGACGCCGGAGAAGCCAAGCGTATTGCCGCTCAGCTTGCCGCCTTCGGCAAGATCGAGATCCAGCGTTCGGAACTCGACGGCGAGGATTGGTATTCGGTCAATCTCTATCCCGATGGCCACCGCAATCTGGACGAGATGTTGCAGGCTGCCTGGTCGCATGGCGCTCCCGATGCGCTGGCTGTGCGCAACTGAGCACAAGCCAGGCTGGATTTCCGCTACGCGGTTGATCCGCCGTGCAAAAAGCCCGATACTTTTTGCGGGCTTGCCGGCGGTGCCGGCCAACGGGTCGAACATCATGCAATTTCGCTTGCTCCCGCTCGCCGGGCTTCTGGTTTTTGGCCTGCTGCTGTTTTTCCAGGCTCCGGCCGGTGCACAGCTGTTCGAGACCAAGGCCGCACAGGCCTTCATGATCGACGCCGAGACCGGGACGGTGCTGTTTTCCAAGGATGCCGACAAGCCGATACCGCCGGCCTCGATGGCCAAGCTGATGACCATGGAAGTGGTTTTCAACGCCATCAAGTCTGGTCGCCTGAAGCTCGACGATACGTTCGTTGTCAGCGAAAACGCCTGGCGCAAGGGCGGCGCGCCTTCCGGAACATCCACGATGTTCGCCAAGCTCAAGTCGTCGATCCGGCTCGAAGACCTGATTCAGGGCGTGACCGTGCAGGCGGCCAATGACGGCTGCATCATCATCGCCGAAGGCATGTCGGGATCCGAGGACAATTTTGCCGCGCAGATGACCGAACGGGCCCGCCAGATCGGCCTCAAGACGTCGACTTTCGTCAATTCGACCGGCCTGCCGGCAGATGGCCAACAGACGACCGTGCGCGAGCTGGCGCAGCTCGCCCTGCACCTGTGGCGCGATTATCCGGATTTCTACCGCTATTACGGCCAGAAGGATTTTACCTGGAACAAGATTTCGCAGAGGAACCGCAATCCGCTGCTGGCGATGGACATCGGCGCCGACGGCCTGGCGGTCGGTGCGAGCGAGGCAGCCGGCTTCGGCATCGTCGGTACAGTCAGTCACAACGGCACACGGGTGATCGCGGCGATGAGCGGGTTGGCCTCGGACAAGGAGCGTGCCGAAGAGGCGCGAAAGCTGCTCGACTGGGGTGTCCGCTCGTTCGAGAAGACCGAAATCTTCGCCAGGGACGAGGTGGTTGGAGAAGCCCAGGTTTTTGGCGGCGCCAAGCCCGGGGTGATGCTGAAGGCCAAGGGTCCGATCGACATCTTCCTGCCGATCACCAACCGCGACAAGCTGACGGCCAGGATCGTCTATGACGGCCCGATTGCAGCACCGGTGGAGGAGGGGCAGCCGGTGGGTGCGCTGCGCGTCTGGATCGGCGATACGCTGAGCCAGGAGACGCCGCTTTTCGCAGCCGAATCGATCGGCGTCGGCACGCTGCCGCAGCGCGCCCTCGATGCAGTCAAGGAACTGGCGGTCGGCTGGCTGCGCTAAGGCACGTCGCTCAAATCTGGCCATGGTTTTGGCGAACGACATGCATGAAAGCAAAAAATGACGGCATGGACGTTTGGCCGAACGCGGACTATCTAGAGCGCTACAATCCCATTCAGCCATGGACAAGAAGGCCTCTCGGTTGGCACGCGGTTTTTTCATCACCTTCGAAGGCGGCGAGGGGGCAGGCAAGTCGACGCAGATCGAGCGGCTGGCCAGGAAGATGCGCGCCAAGAAATACGATGTGCTGCTTACCCGCGAACCTGGCGGCTCGCCGGGCGCCGAAGCCGTCAGGCATGTGCTGCTTTCGGGCGCGGCCGAACCGTTCGGACCGAAGATGGAAGCGCTGCTTTTCGCCGCCGCGCGGTCCGATCATGTCGAGCAGCTCATCCGGCCGGCGGTCGAGCGTGGCTCCATCGTGCTTTGCGACCGCTTCCTCGATTCCTCACGCGTCTACCAGGGCGTCACAGGCGGCATCGATCCGGCGTTCATGGATGCGCTGGAGCAGGTCGCCATCAACGGCATGATGCCGGACATGACGCTGATCTTCGACATCGATCCGGCGGAAGGCCTGAGGCGCGCAACGCTGCGGCGCGGCACCGAGGCAGTCGCCGACCGCTTCGAAAAGGAGACGCTGGCGATCCATCAGGCCCGCCGCGAGGCGTTTCTGGCGATCGCCAAGGCCGAGCCGGAGCGCTGCATCGTCGTCGACGCAGCCGCCGAGCCCGACGCGGTCGAGAACGTCGTCACCGCGGCGGTGTTCGCGGCACTGGCGGCGAGAACGCCGGCACGCGACAGGCAGGCAACGCCGGCATGATCTTCGAGCGCATCGCACCCGAGCAGCACGACACGCTGGACGGCGTGCCGGAGCCCGCCGAAACGCCCCTTCTGGTTGGGCACAGCCAGGCTGCGGGCGTGCTCACCGCTGCCTATCGGGCGGGCAAGCTGCCTCATGCGCTGATCTTCTCCGGACCGATCGGCATCGGCAAGGCGACACTGGCCTTCCATCTTGCGCATCATCTGTTGAAGCACCCCGATTTTGCGCAGGCGCCGGAAAGCCTTGCCGCTCCCGATCCGGCTTCGTCGCTGTTTCGCCAGATCGCCACCGGGGCGCATCCTTCCGTGCTGCATCTGACCCGGCCGCTGAACGACAAGACCAAGAGTTTCAAGACAGTCGTCACCGTGGATGAGATACGCAAGGTCAGCCGCTTCCTGTCGCTGACCTCGCACGACGGCAGCTATCGGGTCGTCATCGTCGACCCCGCCGACGACATGAACACCAATGCGGCCAATGCGTTGCTGAAAAATCTTGAAGAGCCGCCGGCACGGACGCTGTTCATCCTGATTGTCCACGCGCCGGGCAGCCTGCTGCCGACAATCCGGTCGCGCTGTCAGGTGGTGCGATTGAACCCGCTCGACGCCGACGACCTGATGACGGTGCTGGAAACGACCGAGCCGGCGCCGCCTGGCGATCCGGCGGCTCGCGCGGCACTGGTCGGGCGGGCAGGGGGCAGCGCCCGCAACGCGATCCTGTTGACGCAGTATGGCGGGCTGGAGATCGCCTCCACGCTCGACGCTCTGGTCACCGGCAGAAAGAGCGATGTCGGCGGCGCGTTTCGCCTCGCCGAAGCCGTGGCCGGCCGCGATCAGGCGATCCAGTTCGATATCTTCAACCGCCGGGCGCTGGACCTGTTGTCGGACGCGGCAAGTCAGGCAGCACTGGCGGGCGATCTCGCACGGGCCAAAAAATTGTCGGACACTTGGCATGAGGCGCTGGACGCTATATCTGAGACCGATACCTACAATCTCGACAAGAAGCAGCACGCCCTGATCATGATCGACCGCCTGAATTCTGCAATGCGAATGTGACGGTTTTCCCGATGCATGCCGTTGTCCCGAAAACCGGGGCCACTTTTGGGCGGCATGCATTGGCATCGGGATGGCAAATGCTGCCTCGATACGATATCCACCGCCACGCCTTTCCATTCAGACATTCATGACGGTTCATTCATGTCACGCGACAAGTTCTACATCACCACCCCGATCTTTTATCCAAACGGCAAGCCGCATATCGGCCACGCCTATACGGTCATTGCAACCGACGCCCTGGCGCGCTTCCAGCGCCTGGATGGCAAGGACGTATTCTTCCTGACCGGTACCGACGAACACGGTCTGAAGATGCAGCAAACGGCCGAGAAGGAAGGCATAACGCCGCTGGCGCTGGCCGACCGCAATTCGGCGATTTTCCGCGCCATGACCGAGGCGATGGGTGGCTCGAACGACGACTACATCCGCACGACGGAACCGCGCCACTACGAATCCTGCCAGGCAATCTGGAAGGCGATGGCCGCCAATGGCGACATCTATCTCGACCGCTATAGCGGCTGGTACTCGGTTCGCCAGGAAGCCTATTTCGACGAAGGTGAGACGATCGTCGGCGACGACGGCGTGCGTCGCGAACCACTTGGATCGCCCGTCGAATGGAACGAGGAAGAAAGCTACTTCTTCAGGCTTTCCGCCTATCAGGACAAATTGCTGGCGCTTTATGAGAGCCAGCCCGACTTTGTCGGTCCGACCGAGCGCCGCAACGAGGTGCTCAGCTTCGTCAAGTCCGGGCTGAAGGATCTGTCGATCTCGCGCACGACCTTCAAATGGGGCGTGCCGGTGCCGGGCGACGACAAGCATGTGATGTATGTCTGGGTCGATGCCTTGACCAACTACATCACCGCCGCCGGCTATCCCGACACAAAGGCCGAGCAATGGCGCTATTGGCCGGCTACGCACATCATCGGCAAGGACATTGTCCGCTTCCACGCGGTCTATTGGCCGGCCTTTCTGATGTCGGCGGGCATCGAGTTGCCAAAGCGCGTTTTCGCGCATGGCTTCCTGTTCAACCGCGGCGAGAAGATGTCGAAATCGGTTGGCAACGTCGTGGATCCATTCGCGATGGTCGAGCACTACGGTCTCGACCAGGTGCGCTACTTCTTCCTGCGCGAGGTGCCGTTCGGCAACGACGGCAGCTACAGCCATGACGCGATCGTCAACCGCACCAATGCCGACCTTGCCAATGGTCTCGGCAACCTGGCGCAGCGCTCGCTGTCGATGATCGCCAAGAACTGCGGCGGCGTGGTGCCACAGCGCGGCGACCTGACGGATGCCGACAGCGCGATCCTAGACCAGGCCGTCGCCGCTCTCGACACCGCGCGCAAGGCGATGGCCGAGCAGGGCATCCATCTGGCGCTGGCGTCGATCTTCGGCGTGGTGGCGGAAGCCGATCGCTACTTTGCCGGAGAGGCGCCATGGGCGTTGAAGAAGACCAACCCGGTGCGCATGGAAACGGTGCTGTGGACGACCGCCGAAGTCGTGCGCCGCGTGGCGGTGCTGTGTCAGCCCTTTACTCCGGGATCAGCCGCCAAACTGCTCGATCTGCTGGCGGTGCCCGCGGACAGCCGCGATTTCGCGCATGTCCACGCGGACCATGCGCTGGTGCCGGGCACCGCGTTACCCGTGCCGGAAGGGGTTTTCCCACGTTACGTCGAACAGCCGGACGCGAACGTCTGATGCTCGTCGACAGCCACTGCCATCTGGATTTTCCAGATTTCGCCGAGGAGCGGGCTGCTGTTGTCGCTCGCGCCAAGGCGGCCGGTATAGGCCGCATGGTGACGATCTCAACCCGCGTGAAGAGATTTCAGCAAATTATTGAAATTGCAGAGACTTTCGACGAAATATACTGTTCGGCCGGCACCCATCCGCACAATGCCGCGGAAGAGCTAGACGTAACATCTGCCGATCTCGTGCGGCTGGCCGCCCACCCGAAAGTGGTGGCGATCGGCGAGGCCGGTCTCGACTATTTCTACGACAAGGCGCCACGCGATGCGCAGGCACAAGGCTTTCGCAATCACATCGCCGCCGCACGCGAAACGGGGCTGCCGCTGGTCATCCATTCGCGCGATGCCGATGCAGATATGGCTGATATTCTTGAGGCCGAAACGGGGAAGGGCACCTTCCCCTTCATCCTGCACTGCTTTTCTTCCGGGCGTCGGCTTGCCGAAATTGGCGTCGCTCTCGGCGGCTACGTGTCGTTCTCGGGTATCCTCACCTTCAAGAATTCGGCTGAGTTGCGCGCCATTGCCGCCGATGTGCCGCATGACCGGCTGCTGGTCGAAACCGACGCGCCCTACCTGGCGCCCGTGCCGTTTCGCGGCAAACGCAACGAGCCGGCCTATGTCGCCCATACCGCCAAGGTGCTGGCCGAAACCATCGGCGTCAGCGAAGCTGAAATCGCTGATCTGACGACGGATAATTTCTTCCGGCTGTTCGGCAAGATGCCGCGGCCTGTAGAGCAAAGCGCCTGAACGATGACCGACCGGCTGCGCCTCACCATTCTCGGCTGCGGCTCGTCGCCAGGTACGCCGCGCATCACCGGCGACTGGGGCAATTGCGACCCCGACAACCCGAAGAACCGGCGCACGCGTGCCGCCGCACTCGTCGAGCGGATCGCGTCGAATGGCGGCCGCACGACTGTGGTCATCGACACGGGGCCGGATTTTCGGCACCAGATGCTGCTGGCCGGCGTTAAACGTATCGATTCGGTCGTCTATACCCACCCGCATGCCGACCATATCCATGGCATCGACGATCTGCGCGGCTTCGTTCTCGATCAGCGCCAGCTGATCGACGTTCATGCCGACAGGGCGACGATGCTTCGGCTGCGGGAAGCGTTCGGATACTGTTTCGAGACGCCGCAAGGCAGTTCCTATCCGCCGATCGTCAGGCCGCATCTCATCGACCACACCAGGCCGGTGGTCATCGAAGGAGAGGGGGGTACCCTCACCCTCGAGCCGCTGCCGCAGATCCACGGCGACATCGTATCGCTCGGTTTCCGCATCGGCGGTCTCGCCTATTGCCCCGACATCAGCGACTTTCCGGAGCCCACCGCCGAACGGCTGCGCGCCCTCGACGTGCTGATCATCGATGCGCTGCAATACCGGACGCATCCTAGTCACCTGTCCCTTGGCGAAGCGCTTGATTGGATCGAGCGGCTGGCGCCGATACATGCGGTGCTGACGCATATGCACGTGCCGCTCGACTACGCAACGGTGGTGGCCGAGACACCAGCCAATGTCGAACCAGCCTATGATGGGATGATGATTGAAATCCCTTATGAATCAGTGTGATGCGAACAGAGCTTCATACGGTCTTCCGGCTCCTTGACGCAAATATCAGCAGCGTTCCGATCCGCTCGTAGCCCATCCGGGGATAAAGCAGCGCCCCGGCGTGGGTTGCAGCCAGCGCCGAGTACCTCGACCCACGCGCCCGATCGTCGTGCAACATTCTCGACATCAAAGCCTGGCCAATGCCGCGACGCCGGTGCGACGGCTCGACATACATGCTCGAACACCATGTGGCTCCCAGGGCATCAAGGCTGCGTACGCGCCCAACGATATCGGCGCCATCGACTGCCACATACTGACGGAATGGCGCGCTGTCGCCGAGCAAATCGTCTGGGATCGGCTGCCTGCGGATGATCTTTCCCAACTGCGCCGCCCGTTCGGCTGTCTGCACGCGTTCGATCGAAGCAACCGCCGGCGGGCTGGGAATCCGGCGCAATCGGTGGACAAAAAAGCCTTCGGTCCGAAGCAGCCGGTAGCCGAGAGCTTTGTAGGCGGTTCGTGTCGGCCCGTCCGGATCCTCGTGGGCGATCACAACGGAAATGGCAAAGCCCGGCCGTGCATGCTGCCGCACGATGGCATCGGCCTCTTGAGCGGCGACGTCATGGACGACCCATTCTTCGCCGCGGTAGTCGCGAGGATTCTTGCGCTCGGCGTCGCGCATCAGCCACAACACGGCTGGCCACGTAAGGAAAGGTGCGGCTTCTGTCGGCGCTGAAGCCTTGCACGAACACTTCAATCGCCGCTTCGATCTCGCTGTTTGCCATCTTCATCTAGACAGCCTAGCGTTGGCTATTCGCCCAAGGCAAGACGCCACGAACGCTCAAGCCTATGAGAATCAGCGGCAATTTACAGTTCCTGGCCCATGTGTTAGTTCCATAATCTATCTTATGCGACTTCCTGATGTGGCGGCGATAGAGTCGCCACGGGCCTTGGATTCAGATGCGCCTCTGGTAAGAACCTCTCTCATGGAAACCCTTGAGGCTCAGAAACCCAGAGTATCGGTTCGCAAGCGTGCGGCTGCGGTCAAATCGTTTCGCTGCAAGAACTTGGTAGCCGTTGTCGAAGATCCGAATGATATCAGGAACATCGGAACGGTAATTCGAAACGCAAATGCCCTCGGCGTTGAAAGAGTCTATATCGTCGATCCACGCAAAGCACTTCCTGATGACTGGCAGCAAATGCGCCAACGGAAATCGCTTTCGGAAACGTCTGTATCAGCCGTCAAATGGACGTTTGTGAAACGATTCGACAGCACTGACGCCTGCCTCAGCCATCTGGAAAAACATGGCTTTGTGTCCGTCGTCACGTCGCCGCATATAAAGGGAAAGACCAGCGTTTTCCTGCACGAGGGCGATTATACCCAGCACACCAAACTCGCTGTCTGGTTCGGCAATGAGAAACGGGGCATCAGCACCCTCCCGGTCGAGCGCAGCGAGATGTGCGTAGCAATTCCAATGTTCGGGATGATCGAGAGCCTAAACCTCGGAACCAGTTCGGGTATCGTACTCTACGAAATCGCGAAACAGCGACGCGAGTATCAGAGCAAATACCGCCGCGGTAGCCGGAAGGGAAAACGCGCTGAGCCACTACCTACTGTAATGCGTCGCGAAATTGGCGGCTTTGCTTCGAGCGAAACCGAAGGACAGACCTGAGCTGACGCGAAGCTCAACCGACCGTTGGCCGGCTCTACTTCCGTATAATGGCTCCGGATGTGCGGCTGTCGGCGGCGCGCTCGACCCGTTTCAGTTTGTGGGGCGATCTCGCCCCTACTCCAGCATGACCACGGCTTCCACCTCGAAAAGCATGGGGTCGATTGCAAGCTTGGGAACGGGAACCAGTGTCTGCGCCGGCAGCGCCTCGCCGAACATGTCCTTGACGTTCCTGGTCAACACATCGAGCTTGGACATGTCGTGGTCGACCACGAAGACCGTGAGCTTCGCCACCTGATCCGGCCTGGCGCCGATGCCCTCGAGCGCCGCATGCAAATTTGCGTAGGCCTGCTTAACCTGGACAGCGAAATCGGGTGACAAGGCTCCTGTGCTGTCTTGGCCGCCCTGCCCGGAGATGTAGGCAATCCGAGCTCCGCGCGGTGCGATCACGGCGGTGCTGTAGCCATTCGGCGACGGGTCGTAGAGCGTCTGTGGATTGACGATGGTCAGCTTGAGGTCGTTCCCAGTCGCTGTAGCCGCAGCGGAAACTGCCATGGTCATGATGATTAGCCCTCCGGTAAGCAGATGCTTGATTGCGCGTGACATGATTTCTCCTGGCTCTGCTGACTGCGAATAACGCACTCGCGGCCGGCATGAACTTTAACCAGATCGCTCATACGATGAATCGTGCGATGTACGAGTCATCGTATGGTACGTCGTACTAGTCAAGCGATCAGCGTCGACATTCCTGACGGCGCCTGCCAAAATCGACGTTCGGCCAGCAAGGAAGACAGATGGCAGCCAAACCCCGCAGTGCCAGCAAACGATCGCAACGGACAAAGCTTCCACCCATGCAGGAAGCGAGCAGCGAGCCGCCGCTGTCTCGAGAGCGTATCGTGGCGATCGCGGTGGAACTGCTGGACGCCCAGGGCATAGACGGATTGACAATGCGTCGGCTGGCGGATCGCCTTGGCTCGGGTGTGATGAGCCTGTACTGGCACGTCGACAACAAGGAGGATGTCTTTGATCTGGCACTCGATTCGGTGCTCGAATATCGCGGATCGCCTGAAACAGGTGAGTCTCCGGACTGGCGCGGAGACGTCGTTCATATGCTCGAAAACTGGCGCGCCAGAATGTTGCGCCATCCTTGGTCGGCATCGCTGTTGCCGCGCCGGGCGCTCGGCCCGAACATTCTCAGTCGCCTGGAAATGCTGAGCAAGACCTTGTCCAGAGCCGGTGTTGCGGACGCGGATCTCAACGCCGCGATATGGTCGCTCTGGAACTATGTGATGGGCGCCACCCTCACCCGGGCAAGCTTCGACCTCTCGGAAGAAGACAGAGCAGCCGCGCAGCAGCGTCTTACACGTCTCAGCGAACACTATCCGACAATCGAACGCTCTCGTCTGCTGTTGGACAACGATTGGGACGGCACTTTCCGAAAAGGCCTGGACTTCCTGCTCGATGGCCTCTCGCCAAGATAGATTCCGGCGGCTACGCCCGGAGCAGACCGGATGGCGCTGCTTTGCGCACGCCAGTTTGACGCAATAGCTCCCAATCCACATCATCACATTTGGCTCGCTGCCAAGGCGGCACAGGCAACGGGCAAGCCCGGGTGCTCGACCCCATCGGCGGCGGTGGCTGGCGCGGCTGCATTGCAGCTGAATTGGTGCAACTGGCGATGTCGTTGTTACGCGTTGCCAAACGCTGGCCGGAATCTCTCGATCTTTTGCGCAAACCTTTTTGCCTGACATGCGTTGTTTCCTCTCCAAGCCAAGGAGACGATCATGCAGATGAAGTCGGAAATAGCCGGTGAAGCGGCAAAACAGCGCCATATCCAACGTGGCGTCGATGCCAAGGACAAATCGAAAGGCGATGGGAAGCAGCAAGGCGCCATGCAGGCTGGCGCCCGTGAATATCCCGAGCCCCCCTTCCCCGAGCAACATCAGCCCAAACCGGGGCACGAATGGGCACTAGAGCCGGAGCCTTTGTATGATGCGCCGTACTATCTCGGATCGAAAAAACTCGACCAAAAGGTAGCACTCATCACGGGCGGCGATTCCGGCATCGGCCGCTCGGTGGCGGTGTTGTTCGCCCGCGAGGGCGCCGACGTCGCGATCGTCTATCTGGCCGAGGACAAGGATGCTGAAGAGACCAAATCAGCGGTGGAAAAGGAGGGACGACGCTGCATCCTGGTCAAGGCCGATGTCAGCGAACGCAGCCACTGCCACAAGGCGGTCATGGAGACCGTTGAAAAATTCGGCCGCATCGACGTGCTGGTCAACAACGCCGCGTTCCAGATCCATTCCAGCGATTTCGGCGAGCTGACCGAAGAACATTTCGACACGACGCTGAAGACCAATCTTTACGGCTATTTTCATATGGCGCAGGAAGCGGTGCCGCACATGAAGCCCGGTTCGGCGATCATCAACACCGGTTCGGTAACCGGTATCGACGGTTCAAAACAACTGGTCGACTATTCGATGACCAAGGGCGGCATACATGCCTTCACGCGGGCCTTGTCGGGCAATCTCATCGGCAAGGGCATAAGGGTGAATGCGGTCGCACCGGGTCCGGTGTGGACGCCGCTCAATCCGTCGGACAAGGAAGCCGACGACGTCTCGAAATTCGGCGCGGACACGCCAATGAAACGACCCGCGCAACCGGAAGAACTCGCGCCGGCCTATGTGTTCCTCGCTTCGCCGCACTGCTCGAGCTACATCACCGGCGAGATCTTGCCGGTCGTCGGAGGTTACTGAGGATGGCCGAAACGAAATCCGTAACCAAGGAGTAGGATGGATGGGCCGTCTGCTTTTCATGGTGGCGCTCGCTTGCGTAGCGTACCGCATCTACACGGAAACAGCAGGATCTGCTCGGCATGTGCCGCAAGATGACGATGAGGCGCTGCGCAAACCCGTCTCGCTGACGGAGTGGAAACCTGCCGGCAATCCGGCCGGCCGAGTTATCAGCCGGCCGGATTGCAGCCTTATTCGGCTGCCTGCAGGTTGATCTTGCTTTCCGCCATTTCGGTGAGCTTGCGATCGGTCGCCTGTTCTTCCCTGAGGTTCTTGGTCAGCACATTGGCGCAGTCCGTGCGGCCGAGTTGCTTGGCCCAGGCGATGAGCGTGCCGTAGCGTGTCATCTCATAGTGTTCGACGGCCTGCGCCGAAGCAATCAGCGCCGCATCGAGAACCTCCTTGTCATCGACGTCACCGCTCACATCGTCGGCCTCCTCGAGAATGCCGTCAATTGCCGGACAGTTGACCTCCTTGGCCTTGACGCCATGCAACTCAAACACCTGTTCGACGCGCTCGATATGGCCTCTCGTCTGATCGAGGTGTTTTTCAAATCCGGCTTTCAATTGCGGGTCGGTTGCCTTGTCGATCATCTTCGGCAGCGCCTTCTCGATCTGCTTTTCGGCGTAATAGATGTCGCGCAGCGTGTGCACGAAGAGATCGTCGAGTGTCTTGATGTCCTTCGAAAAGAAGCCCATGGCCTTACCTTTCATTGCACTTGGTGTGGATTTCGGCGACGGGGTTTGCACGCCGCCAGCAAAGACCGGGACGGTTCCCGGCTTGTCTGGTCAACGTACCGGCGCCGAAGGAGTTCCTGATTTCCGAGGGCGAACCGCCCCTTCTCCAGACCTGCGATCCGGTCGGTGGGGAGCCTTTGTCTCGATCACACGTTCTAGCCGCAGGGCAACCGGAACGAGAAGGGTCGGCGGAATGTATTTCATGGCATTGGCGGCAGACTATGACGGCACGCTGGCTCATGATGGGATCGTCGCCAGGAAGACGCTCGCCGCGCTTGAGCGGTTCAAGAAAAGCGGCCGCAAGCTGGTTCTCGTCACCGGGCGTGAACTGCCCGATCTCAAACGCGTCTTTCCCGAGCTTAGCCTCTTCGACAAGGTCGTCGCTGAGAATGGCGCGATGATCTACACGCCGGCAAGCGAGGAAGAACGGGTGATCGCCCCATCGCCCGAGCCCAAATTCGTCGCCAGATTGAAGCGGCAGGGCGTCAAGCCGCTTTCGGTCGGGCGATCGATCGTCGCGACTTGGGAACCCCATCAGGCGACCGTCCTCGATATCATCAAGAAGATGGGTCTCGAACTGGAAATCATCTTCAACAAGGGCGCGGTGATGATCCTGCCGAGCGGCATCAACAAAGCCACCGGGCTCGCTGCGGCCCTTCAGGACCTTCGACTTTCGCCGCACAACGTCGTCGGCGTCGGCGATGCCGAGAACGACCACGCGTTCCTGCAGGCCTGTGGCTGCAGCGCCGCCGTCGACAATGCAATTCCGGCGGTCAAGGATACAGCCAACCTGGTCATGCGTGGCGCCCGCGGCAAGGGCGTGGAGCAACTCATCGCAAAACTGATAAAGCGTGATCACGCGATAGTGCCGAAGCGCCATGACGGCATCGTTCTTGGATCGTCTGGCGGCGATGATGTCTACCTGTCGCCGAGCGATACGATCCTCATTGCCGGGAGTTCCGGCATTGGCAAATCCACCTTGGCCACCGCGCTGACGGAACGCTTCGTCGAAAGTGGTTTTCAGTTCTGCGTCTTCGATCCCGAAGGCGACTATGACGGCCTCGAAGGCGCCGTTCGCCTGGGAGACGGCTCAAGCGCGCCGACAAAGGCGCAGGTGCTGGATCTGATCGCCAAGGCCGACAGCAACATTGTCGTCAATGGATTGGCCCTGCGCGTCGACGAGAGGCCGGATTTCTTTGCCGACCTGCTGCCTGGCCTGAGCAGTTTCCGCCGGCGCACCGCGAGACCGCACTGGCTCGTCATCGATGAAGCGCACCATCTTCTGCCCAAGCGGCGCGACGATACGCGGGCGGTCCTGTCATTGGAATTGCCGGGCACAATCCTGATCACCGTTCACCCCGAGGCGATCTCGACAGACGCCTTGCGCCTTGTCACAGCCATCATTGCGCTTGGCCCCAAGGCGAAGGACGTGGTGAAGGTCTTCTGCAAGGAAACTGGCATTGAGCCGCCAAAGGACATTCCAAGGCCCAAAGGCGCTCGCGTGCTGTTCTGGCGGCCGCAGTCGGGCAAGAAAGTCAAGACGGTCAAGGTGGTTGAACCACGTCAGTCACTCAAGCGGCACAGCCGGAAATATGCCGAAGGCCAGCTCGACGAAGCCGGCAGCTTCTATTTCCATGGCCCTGACAATGCGATGAACCTCAGGGCTCACAATCTGATGATCTTCGCTCAGATCGCCGAGGGGATAGACGACAAGACCTGGGAGTTTCATTTGCGCACCGGCGACTATTCCAAATGGTTCCGACATCAGATCAGGGACAAGGACCTGGCGCGCGAAACCGCCGAGGCGGAAGAGGACAAGACCCTGTCGGCGCAGGATAGCCGCAAGCGGGTGCTTGACGCTGTACGCCGCCGTTACACGGCTCCGGCCACAGCCCCGGAGTGACACTCGAGAGCCAAGGCGACTAAGCTATCGCTGCACGCGAAAACTTTTCAGTCGGACAACGCCGCCACCGCGACAATTTCGATGACGATGTCGGCTTGTGAAGCCCCTCCTCTCAGAGCTCTTGACCCTCAGCCTATCAAATCATCTATTCTGATCGGCAGATCGCGAATGCGCTTGCCGGTGGCATGATAGACGGCACTCGCCACGGCAGCAGCCGTTCCGACATTGCCGAGTTCGCCCAAGCCCTTGACGCCGGCAGGATTGACCTGGTGGTCGATTTCGGGGACCAGGATAACGTCGACCTGTTTGATGTCGGCGTTGACCGGCACCAGATAGTCCTGCAGGTCGCGATTGACGTAGCGCGCGTGTCGCTGATCGATTTCCGTGGCCTCGTGCAACGCCTGGCCGATGCCCCAGATCATGCCACCCATCAGCTGGCTGCGCGCGGTGCGCGTGTTCATGATGCGCCCGGCAGCGAAGGCTCCGACAATGCGCGGCACCCGGATTTCGCCTGTATAGCTGTTGATGCGCACTTCGACGAACTCGGCGCCAAAGGCATATTTGACCGAATCTTCGTCGTTCTCTCCACCATGAAACTCCGATTGTCCGGCATAGAGTTTGCTGAGGGCTTCAGGCGAAGAACCCTTCGGCGCAAACTCGGCATATTCTTCGATGGCGCCGACCTGCATGGCCTTGAAGACATCGGCCAGCTTGGCGGACTTGCCGGTCTCGGTGACGACCTCTTCGTCCTTCAAATCCAGCTTCGCATTGCCCGAACCTGCCAGCGGAGCCCCCTTGCCCGCAGCGGCGGCAAACAGTTTTTCGCGTATCGCGTCGCAGGCTTTCATGACTGCGGAGCAGACGCTGGCGGTCGAGATCGATCCGCCTGACACGGGAGCCGGCGGCAAGGCACTGTCGCCCATCTCGACGCTGATCTTGTCCATGCCAACCCCCAGCCTTTCGGCCGCCATCTGGCCGGCGATGGTGCGAACGCCGGTGCCGATTTCATGCGAGCCGCACTGGACCCGAACCTCGCCATCGGCGGTGAGACGAACCCGGGCCGCGCAAGGCGCGGCGGCTGTCGGATAGATTGCCGTCGCACAGCCCATCCCGACCAGCCAATCGCCGTCGCGCATCGAGCCGACCCTGGGATCGCGTTTCGACCAGCCAAAGGCCTCCGATGCCTGGTCATAGCACTTGATGAGTGAGCGGCTGGAAAATGGCTTGCCTCCGATCGGCTCCTTCTCCGGTTCATTGATGCGACGAAACTCGACAGGATCCATGCCGAGGGCCACGGCCATTTCGTCCATGGCGTTTTCCAGCGCGTAAACATAGGGCGTCTCCGGCGGCGATCGCATGTAGCCAGGCGTGTTGCGGTCGGCATGAACCAGCGAAACATGCGTCAGAACGGAGCCGTAATTGTACATGCGCGCGGTGGCGGACGTGCCGCCGACGACATAAGGGTCAGGGCGTGACGTCACCTCCCAGGCCTCATGTCCGAACGCCGTGATGCGGCCGTCCTTGCCGGCGCCCATGCGGATCCGATGCCGCGTTTCGGCTCGATAGGTCTGCGTACCGAAGGCTTGCATGCGATTGACGACGCAGCGAACCGGCCGGCCGATGCGCCGCGCCGCGACGGCAACGATCGCAGTGCGTGCCGTCATCGGCCCCTTGGAGCCGAAGGCGCCGCCGATATAGGGACTGACGATCCGCACATTGGCCGGATCGAGCTTCAGTTGGCGTGCCAGTTCCACCTTCCAGCCCGTAACATTCTGGCTGGGCTCGTGGATCGTCAACTGGTCGCCCTGCCATATGGCCGTGGTCGAAAACAGCTCGATCGGATTATGATGTTGGGTCGGCGTCGAATATTTTTCGTCGATCTTCACCGTCGCATCCGCCCAAGCGGCGTCGAAGTCACCGGCCTTCGCATCCTCCTTGAACATCGGGCTTTTGCCGGCAGCCGGTTCCATCTTCACGCCCTTGGAATCAAAGCTGGCGCTGGGCCGTTCGTCCTCGTAGTCGGCGCGGATCAACATCGCTGCCTCCTCCGCCGCCTCGAAGGTTTCGGCGACCACCAGAGCGATGATCTGACCATCGTGAAAAACCGTCTTGTCGTGCAAAGGCCCAATCGAACTTGCGCCGGTGTTGCCGAATTTCGGCATGTCGGTCTTGTCCAGATCGCCATAGGTGACGATGTCCAGCACACCGGGTACGGCCCTGGCGTCTTTCGTGTGAAGTTCGGAAACCTTGCCCCGGGCAATGCTGCTGGTGGCAAGGGCACCGTGGGCGACGTTGGCCGTGACGATGTCGGCGGGATAGCCGGCCTGTCCGGTAACTTTTAGCAGGGCGTCAATGCGAACAACGGGATCGCCCTGGTTTTCCCTTGGAGCGGGTGCAGCTTGGTTCATGGCTCAGCCCTTCATATCCCGGGTTTCGAGCAGCGCCCGCACCAGCGTGCGCTTGCCGAGCGGTATCTTGAATGCGTTATGCTCGCGCGGTCTGGCATCGGCGAAAGCCGCCTCTGCGGCCTCCTGCGCCGTGGCTTCGTCAAGCACTTTGCCCTGTAGCGCGTCCTCTGCTTCGCGCGCACGCCACGGCACCGTCGCCACTCCGCCGAGCGCAATGCGCGCACTCCTTACCGTCTCGCCATCCATGTCGAGCGCGACAGCCGCGGACGCCAGCGCAAACGCGTAGGATTCGCGATCGCGTATCTTCAGATAGCGCGACCGGCTGGCCCATCGTGCGAGCGGCACTTCGATGGCGGTAATGAGCTCGTCGGCGGCCAGATCCGTCTCGATGTCGGGCGTCTCGCCCGGCCGTCTATGCAGCTTGGCAAAAGTGAGCGTGCGCCTTCCCCGCGAACCTTCGACATCGACGGTGGCGTCCAGCGCAACCAGCGCCTGCGCGAAATCACCATGATACGTGGCAATGCAGGCAGCGCTCGTACCCAGCACGGCATGCTGGCGATTGGACCCTTCCATCGCAGCGCAGCCGGAGCCCGGTTCGCGCTTGTTGCACGGCCAAGATATCTCTCGAAAATACTCGCAGCGCGTACGTTGCAGCACATTGCCGCCCAGGCTCGCCATGTTGCGAAGCTGACCGCTGGCAGCGAATTTCAGGCTGTCGGCGAGGACCGGGCAACGGCGCCTGACATCATTGTTGTCTGCTGCTTCACCCATACGGACCAGCGCACCAAACCGGATCTTATCATCGTCTATCCTGATCTGCCGCAAGGCCGGCTCGGCAAGAGTGTTGAGGTCGAGCAGTCGCTCCGGCCGCGCGACACCGAGCTTCATGTAGTCGGCTAGATTGGTGCCGCCGGCGATGAACTGCGTGTCGGCACCGGTTGGCGGAACATGCACAGTATCGGGACGGGACGCCATGGCGATTGCCGCGGAGACGCTGGTTGGTCTTTCATATACGAATGGGCGCATCCTAAGCCCTCCTGGTCTCGTCGCGTGCCTGGACGATCGCCGCAACGATGTTGGGATAGGCCGCGCAGCGACATAGATTGCCGCTCATATATTCGCGAATATCGTCTTCCGACCCAGCATGGCCTTCGTTGATGCAACCGATGGCGGACATGATCTGACCCGGTGTGCAATAGCCGCATTGAAAGGCATCGTGGTCGACGAAGGCCTGCTGGACCGGATGCAATTCCCCTTCCGCCGAAGCCAGGCCTTCCACCGTTGTGATCTCTCGGCCCTGGTTCATGACGGCAAAGCTCAAGCAGGACAGTACCCGCTTTCCGTCGATCAGCACCGTGCAGGCACCACACTGACCGTGATCGCAACCTTTCTTGGTGCCGGTCAGGCCGACATGGTCGCGCAGCGCGTCAAGCAGGCTGGTTCGGTTGTCGAGCGCGAGGTTGTAGGTTTGCTTGTTGATACGCATCGAAACCGCCGACAAATCGCGCGGTTCGGCCGGTTTTGCGGGCGCGGGCTGGGCAGCTCTCGTTGGGGAATTTACAAGCGGCATCACCGCCGCCGCCGAAACAGAGGCCGTCATGAACATGCGTCTGCTCAGGCCACTGGAAATCTTGGCATCGGACATGGCTGGCTCCGGGCTGGCTGGGTCTCAAGCGGCCCAAACCACTCGCGGAGGGCAAAGTTCCCTCCTCACGAGCCTGTGATCCTTTTTTCTGTCGGCGGGATCGACGCAATCGGAACCTCCCCGGTCAAGCGCTGGTTGTGTGCCAACAGCCGGAAGGAGGCGATCATGAGCGATGGTCGGCATGGCAAGGACGGTGACAATGGACCCGTATTCTCTGCGGAGCAGGCGAAACAAGGCGAGATCATCCTGCGAACGCGCACGCGTCGGGTCGTCTTCATAGCCGGCTTGGTCGGCGTCGTGATCCTGGCCCTCGTCGTCAGGTTGGCAATCGGCTGAACCAATCCCCCTCGCCTTGCTGCTGCACTCTCCCCGGCCCGAAAGGCGCTAGCTTGGGCGGCGCGGCGGTGTTTGGCCATGCATCGCGATGCGCCATTGGCTACGCGACTTCTGTTGGAACCAGCGCGTCGAGTCGACGTTCAGCCCTTATTCAACAGGAGGAACAGGCCATGCCACGAGGCGAGAAATCGAAATACACTGACAAGCAGGAGCGCAAAGCCGACCACATTGCCGAAGGCTATGAGAAGCGCGGGGTTTCCGACAAGGAGGCAGAGCGGCGCGCATGGGCTACCGTCAACAAGGACGATGGCGGCGGCAAGAAGGAAGGCGGTTCCGGCCGCGGCAAACACACGGGCCATCCTGCAGCGCACAAAGGCGGCAAAAGCGGCGGCAAGGCATCGGCATCACGGTCTGCCGCAAGCCGATCGGAATCGGCAAGGAAAGCTGCGGCGACCCGCAAGCGCAATGCGGAACACCGCGCACATTGATATGAGGCCGGCACTGAATGCGGCGGGAGCACAGGGATGAAATCGCAGCTCGTCAATGAGATCGGCGGACAACGGACATTCGTCGTGGTGCTCGACCCAGGCGAAGAAGCGTTCGCGGCACTGACCGCCTTCGCGGTCGACCAGAAGATCGGCAGCGCGTCCTTGACCGCCATAGGGGCTTTCGAGAAAGCCACGGTGGGCTGGTTTGATCCGGCCTCGAAGACCTACCGCAAGATCCCTGTCGACGAACAGTGCGAGGTTCTAAGCGCGATCGGCGATGTCGCACTGGGCGACGACGATAAGCCCAGCCTGCACGTCCATGCGGTGCTTGGATTGAGCGACGGCACCACTCGGGGTGGACATCTGCTTGACGGCATCGTTCGGCCAACGCTCGAAATCACCCTGGTGGAAGCACCCGGTCATCTGCGTCGCAGCAAGCGTCCGGAGCTCGGTGTCGCGCTGATCGATCTGGACGATTGATCTACAGCCCTCTAGAGCAATTCCAGGAAAAGTGTGATACGGTTTTCCGTCTGGGAAACAAAGAGTTAGAGTGGGTCGCCGTTTCCATGAAACGGTGAACTGCTGGCTCGTTCTCACGTTTTCTTGCTCCGCTCAGCTGATGCAGTGTCCGGCGGCGCTTCCCAGCCAAACACGCTGCGCCCGCCGAGCTGATGCGACTGGTCGAATTCTCCCGCGACAATTTCCTTCAGGCTGGGGCCGGTCACGTATCGTTCGACTTGCCGCGACTGATCGTCGAGCCGCCTCAAGGCACCGATTTCTTCATCGCGACCGAGCTTTGCCTTCTGCACGGCCGACTTCAGAACCCCGATCGTCTCGTCATAGACCTTCAGCGGTACCGGAAATGGATGCCTGTCCTTGCCGCCATGCGCCAGCGAGAAGCGGCCGGGATCGGAAAACCGGCAAGGCGCGCCATGCACCACCTCGGCAACGAGGGCCAGCGCGCGCACCGTACGCGCGCCGACGCCGGGGACCAGAAGGAGCTCGGCGAAATCGGTGGGACCGCGGTCCGCGGCGGCTGCGATATTGCCGTGAAGACGATGCATGACGACATCGCTTTCGCGAACATCATGGTGGGCCGGCATGACCAAATGCGGCAGCAGCGGCTGCTCCGGTTCTTGCCGGCGCGTCGGCTCCGCGCAACGCTCCAATGCTGCAAGCTCGCCCAGGATGCGATCGGGTCCGAGGTCTTGCAAAAGGTTCAGTTGCCCTTGGCGCGACGCGTCGGCGCGCCTGTCGGTCAGGTTGACGATCTCACCTTGATGGACGCCCTCGATGGCGGCATGCGGCTGCTCGACAAAACTCTTGAGGCCCTCGGAGAGCCAATGGTAGCGGCGCGCCACCTTGCTGTCACCGTTCATGCCTTGCTGCACCACGACCCAGCGACCGTCATCGGTGACGATGAAACCATGCAGATAGAGATCGAAACCGTCCTGGACAGCGGCGCTGTCGACCTTGGCGACAAGCCGGCTGACGGTGGCCAGGCCCGCTCCGTCGAAGCCGACGCGTTGGCCGATGGCCTCCAGCTCATGCGGGGTTTTGCGCGAATGCACGCCGCGACCACCGCAGACATGAATGCCGAGCTCGCCGGAAAGCGGCGTAAGGCCACGCTTCAAAGCGCCCACGACGCTGGTCGTGATCCCCGACGAGTGCCAATCCATGCCCATGACAGCACCAAAGGACTGGAACCAGAATGGATGCGCCAGCCGCCGCAGCAGCTCGTCTCGACCATAGTGATGAATAATCGCCTCGCACATCACGGCGCCAAGACGCGTCATGCGGTCGCCGAGCCATTTTGGCACGCGCCCGCCATGGAGTGGAAGATCAGCACTTCCCGATCGTTGCGTCACGTCTGCTACCTGTTCTGGTGTCCGTCATTCTCTTAACAGATAGGCAGCCCAACCGCGCAAGGAAGCATGGACACTTCCACTCGGGCCGGGTTAGCGGACGTCAAGTCCAGTTCGAGAGAACCGTTTCCATCTCAACCGTCTCGACCTGCTGCGCGAAACGTTGGTGATAAACCGTCAGCAGTGCATCATGGGTTGCGTCGGAAGAACTGCACAGCGCGTCCGTGACGAGAACCACGCGATAGCCGAAATCGATGGCCCCGAGCACGGTGGCGAGAACACAAACATCTGTTTCGCCACCGGTAATGACCAGCGTATCGATGCCGCGCTCCACCAGAAGGGCTCTGAGGCGCCCTTCGAACCAGGGCGAATAGATGTGCTTGTCGATGATCGTTGCTGGCGGGCAGTAGCCGGCTAAAGACGGCAACAGTTCGGTCATTTCGGGCCCGATCGTCTCGATCGTCAGGGAAGCCCAGCGCTCATAATAGCGCTTCCATGTGCCGACGCCCTGCCCCGGCTTTTCGGCTGGCATGAAGCGTGTAAAGACCGTCTGTGGCGCGCGTCTTTCGACCAGTCTCTCGATCTGCGGGAGAACCCGGGTGATCCAGGGCGTTGCCCATTGAGACGGCTCGGCAAACAGCCGCTGCATATCCACGCAGACATGCATGCATCGATCGCCGAGAGGTCCGTATGCCAGCCCCGGCATCGACATCAGCGCTTCTCCGACCGACGATGCATTTCCCTGTTTCCTCCCATTGTCGGCAAAGACACGCAACGCCGCGCGCAAGCACTGGTTCCTGAGATAGCCACAGGAACCGACGCAAATGGCTGGCGTTTCCGCTGAGATGAATGGAGGTGCTCGCATGAGACCGCGCGATGGACGTTGGAGCCGCAAGTCAACCGGGGCGCCAAAATGGAACTGAGCGGAGGATGTCTCTGCGGCACGATCCGCTTCCGCGTTGGAAGCGAACCGAGAGTGCATTATTGCCATTGTGATATGTGCCGGCGAACGACCGGCAGTGCGTTCGCGGTTCTGGCCTGGGTGCCTTCCCAAAGCGTGACCTGGACCAATGCGACGCCGACCTATCGCAGATCTTCACCGATTGCCCGGAGGGGCTTCTGCTCCGCCTGCGGATCGCCGCTCAGCCTTGCCTATGACGCATCGCCCGGAGAGATCGCGCTACATGTCGGAACGTTCGACGATCCGGCTCGCCTGGAGCCGCGCTACAATTATGGATCGAGGCAGCGACTTGGCTGGGTTTGCTGCGGAATAGACCTGCCGCACCACGATACCGAGGAGCGATGGTAAAACCATGTCTGAAGGGCAAGCCAGATGAGCATCTTTTACCGGGCGGCCAAGATTGCCGAAGAGGTACACGCAGCACAGCGCGACAAGACCGGGCGACCGTATATCGAGCACTGCCGCCGGGTCGTCGACGTGGTCGAAACCAGGGACGAGAAGGTCGTCGCCTATCTCCATGACGTCGTGGAAAAGGGCGAAGGCTGGAACCGGACCAGGTTGGACGAGGCCGGTTTTGGCCCGACGATCGCTTCGGCCGTCGACGCCATGTCGCGCAGGGATGGCGAGGACTACTTCGCGTTCGTGCGACGAGCGGCATCGAATCCATTGGCGCTGCCGGTGAAGCGCGCGGATCTGGCGGACAATATCTGGCAGGCCCGACAGGTTGGGGCATCGACTGTAAAATATGAGGAGGCACTACGCATCCTTGATGACGAGTTTCCGCGCCGTCAGCACCAGCCTTGAATTCAGATCGCCCCGCTGCGAACGGGCAATCTACTCCGGGACGTGGGTCGTGTGCCGTCTGTCCTCCTCGGGCTCAGCATCGATGCGCGCCTTTTCCGGATCGAATGCACCATGACGTGCAATGGGCCGCGCCGCGGTTTCAGGCGTCTCGTATGCCCACATGAAATCGTCAGCCGAGCTGCCCACCGCATGGACGCGCCAGTAGCTCGCGGTGCCTTTCGAAGGGGAGCGGCTGGTGGTGTTCGTCTTTTCGAAAAGGTCGAAATAGATGTCTTCGAAAGGGATGTAGAACACGGGCTCATGTCCTTCTTCCTGCAGCACTTTCGCCCGTTCCGTAGCAGCGACTATGGCGTCGGAAAATCGTACCGTCACCGTGCCGACAAACGGTTCTATGGCCAGCTGGCCAGTATGGTGTGCTGACATTGCGTCTGAAGCTTGCATTCAAATTCTCCCTGGCTGCCGATTGATTGCGAGACCGCATTTCGGTTCGTCTTGCATGGAGACGAAATGCGCGGCGATGCGTCAGGTTCCCGCCTCTACTATGAGGTCGGATGACGACCCCACTTCAGCGTTTGCCATGGCTGTCGAGAAACGCAGCCAACAATCGCGAAACCTGATCAGAAGCCTCACGCGTCGGGAAGTGTCCGATGCCATCCAGCACCACCCGCCTGTAGAACGCGGTGAAATGCTCTTCGAGCCCCTCTGAGGACTGGGCAAACACAACGCGGTCCGCGCCACCATGAAGCGTCAGGATCGGCACCGTGATGATCTTGACCGCTGCTTGCCGGCGGGCGAGTTCGGCATAGCGGGGATCGGGCTCGGCCTCTTCCCATCGGACCCGATAGGAATGCAACGTCACATCCGCCCAGTCAGGATTTTCGAACGAACTCGCGACACCATCGAAAATAGCGTCGTCGAACCAGCCTGATGGACCCCAGCTGTCCCACTGGTATCTGGCGAATTCCTTGCCGTTGTTTCGTACGAACTCGGCGCCCCGTGCCGTTGCCATGAACCATTGATACCAAAATGCTTTCGCTTGTCCGGGCGCCGGCGTTGCTGGTTTGCCTGGTTGCCAGCCGAGCGACAGCGCAGCACAGCACTTGATGCGGTCCGGGAAAACCGACGCGAGCAGATAGGATATCCGGGCACCCCAATCGTGTCCGACGACCGCAAAGCGGCTGAGGCCAAGCGCATCGGCAAAATCCAGCACATCCTGCGCCATCGCGGCAATCTCGCCCGAGCGCATGATTTCTTTTGACAGGAACGATGTCGGCCCGAAGCCTCGCAACCAAGGCGAAAACGTCCGGAAGCCAGCTTCATGAAGGACCGGTGAAATCCGAGCGTATGTCGTCGCGTCGTCGGGCCAGCCATGCAGCAGGATAACCGGGGCGCCGTCCTGCGGTCCACCATCGAGATAGGCGACGCGCAGCAGAGGTGTGTCGCAATGTGAGACGGAGTTCATTAGCTCTGAGGCGCAATAGCTGGCTTATCATCACCAGTCGCGGACTCTGGCCTGGCGGCCTGGTCAACTTGTGGGTTCTTGTTGATGGGGCCGGTGTTGGCTTTCATCGGCTCGATATTGTTGTCGCAGGCGCCGAGCGTAAGGCCAGCGGCCAGGACCAGGAGTGAAAAGAACCTCTTCATCGAAACCTCCTCTGGTTGCTGTCCGGCAAACGAGGTTCCACCAATTTGGTTGCCTGATCGTCCTCTCAAGACGCCACGGCATCTGACGATCAACGCTTCAAGCTATTGGAATCGGCTGCAACTGTCGGATCAGGCAAAACCGGGCCACGTTCAGTCTCCGAACCCTCAGCCTCGATCTCCTGCACGGCCTGGTCCCAGTGCTCCTGCTCGCGGCCAGCCGGCCGGCCCTCTTGTTCCCAGATTTCATGGGCTCGCCGTTTGATCTTTTCTTCCCTGCTGTCCATGACCAGATCCTCCAATTCGTCAGTCTCAATTCCGGGCCATATTTTTTGTTCCTCCTCTGTCGGGAACAGCCGCTGCCGGAGCCGCGATTTCGGGGAAGGCGCTTGTGGATTGCGTGGGACGAAACCGCTTGGTAATTTTCGTACTGATATTTTTTCGTGACACACCGATGCCCGCAGCTTTATGAATCTGGCTATCGGCCAGCGCCGAGCACGTCCCTCTCCGATCCCACTGCCCGGCGCTCAATGCCTGATCGCCCGCCGCACCGATATGGCGGGCTGTTGCTTCGATTGGAGGTGACGCCCATGCGGGAATTGCCGAAAGACATCGACGCCGATGTGGTCATCGAAATCAGCAAGCTGCTGGACGACAGCCCGCTTTTCGTCCCGGTGCGGGTCCATGAACTTGCGGCCAGGGTGAGGCAGAGGGTGAAGACCGGCCTGCCGGATCTTTCGATCGAGGAACTGATCGTGGAGATGGCCTCCGTACGTCAGCTGGCCATGGCCTTCGATCTGCCTGGATCGGAGAATGTCGTGCAAATCCCGGTGCGGTATAGCCGCTAGCACCGCGGCATCACACGCTCCATCCGGAGGTCAGGACAAGCGATGCCTCAAACATCTGCGCACCGATCTCATCGCGTACTTTGACGGTTACCTTGACGAAATCGCAGTCGGGCATTTCGTCTTGGGCAACATCCTGGAAAATACGAATTGCTTCCGCTCTGGCTTGTTCCCGGGATTCGAACAGCTGCCCGTTATCATCGGGTATCGCGCCGTCACCGTTTTGAAGATCGAAATAGTACCGCTTCATTTTCGGGCCACGCTGGAAACATCTGGCGGGTCAATGTTTTCGCTTTATTGGTGGTTCCTGCCCGCTCGGCGGCCGTGCTGGTGAAGACGTGGTCGTTCAACGCACCGCAGCGCGAAGCGCCGATAGGAAAAGCACAAGCAACGCCAAGGCGTTGAGGCCGGCGGCGATGGCATGCGAATACTCCCATTGGCGCCGCAGCAGCTCCCAGTTTTCAGGCAGG
This sequence comes from Mesorhizobium sp. WSM4808, assembly GCF_055811675.1. Lineage (NCBI taxonomy): Bacteria > Pseudomonadati > Pseudomonadota > Alphaproteobacteria > Hyphomicrobiales > Phyllobacteriaceae > Mesorhizobium > Mesorhizobium sp. WSM4808. Next base: position 62,406 of record NZ_JBVVQX010000018.1, on the reverse strand, counting down.
ACAGTCCAGTTCCGGGTCGCCTGATTGATTGGATAGGTCAGCGTCCAATTGTGTGGCGCCGATGCTGAGAAAGGCGACAACAACCAAGCCGAAAGATGCACTCGCTCGGTAGAGCAGGATCGCCAGGGCGGCCGTAGAGAGCAATGCTCCCAGCACTACGATGGCGAACAGGCTCCATCCATCATAGGCGCGTTGCGCAGCCAGATAGTTCGGCCCGTCGAGCTTCATTTTGTTGAACATCGTGAAGAAATGCGCGGCGGCCGGAACGAAAGCCAATACAACGAAAATGAAGCTGACCACTCTCAGACTATAAATTGCCATATCCGGTCTCCTCTCAGGAGAGAGCTAGGGCAATCGGCAGAGTTGAAAAGGTCGTTTTAGCGGCGGCTTTCGCCCGCGATCGTATGATCTCAAGCGAGGTCGTTTTTTAGCCCTCACTCAACTATCTCGGAACATTTTTTTTGGGTGCTGGTTCTACGCACTGAAGGGACGAACCTTACCCAGGGAGATTTCCCCATGAAACATGTTCTCATTACCAGCATGCTGGCGATCGGGCTCGGCTGTGGAACGGCGATGGCTCAGACACAACAGCCCGAAAGCCAGTCTGGCGCAGACGCCAATTGCGCTTCCGGGCAAGCTGGCTGCCAGAATGGTTCCAAGATGGGCGAGCAGGCTCAGGACAAGACCAAGCTGAAGACCGACGAGCAGGCTCAGGGCAAGGCCGGCACAACCAATCAGCAGGCCCAGGACAAGACCAAGCTGAAGACCGACGAGCAGGCTCAGGGCAAGGCCGGCACCACCACCGACCAGCAGGCTCAGGACAAGGCCAAGATGCAAACCGACGAGCAGGCTCAAGGCAAGGCCGGCACCACCACCGACCAGCAGGCTCAGGACAAGGCCAAGACGCAAACCGACGAGCAGGCCCAGGGCAAGGCCTCGACGCAGGATACGACGTCGACCGGTTCCATCAACAACGTGACGGTGGAGCAGAAAACCGAAGTCACCCAGATCATCCGGGAGACGAAGGTCGAGCCTGTGTCCAACGTCGATTTTGACATCACCGTCGGCGTCGAAGTTCCGCGGCAAAAGGTCAGGCTGCATCGTTTGCCGGCTCGTATCGTCAAGATCGTTCCCGCTTACGAAAGCTACGAGTATTTCGTGCTTGCGGACGGCCGGATCGTGATCGTTGATCCGGATACGTTCAAGATCGTCCTGATTTTGACCTGATATGTCCGAGCAGTGGTGGGCCCCCCCCAAGGGGGGCCCCCCAAAAAGGGGGGGGATTTTTTTAAAAAAAACCCCAAAAAGGGCAGGAAACCCCCCGGGGTAAACCCACACCCCCCCAACC